>NZ_CAWUDJ010000007.1:0-205410 GCF_963920875.1 Anabaena sp. CCY 9910
TGGGGATTGGGGACTGGGGATTGGGGACTGGGGATTGGGGACTGGGGATTGGGGACTGGGGATTGGGGATTGGGATTTGACTTTTATCTAAAATCCAAAATCTAAAATTACTCTACTCCCAATAAGTTGGCTAATTCTACCCATTGCTGAGTGCTGATGTCTTCAGCTCTGGCTTGGGGGTTTATATTTAATTGTTCCAGTAATTGGCTCAGGCGATCGCGGTCTACTACTGATTGCAAATTGTTGCGTAGCATTTTACGTTTCGCGCCGAATCCTAACTTTACCAAATTCTCTAGTCGTTTTGGGTCACGAGCAGGAATCTGTATTTGTCGAGGACGCAATCTAACAACTGCGGAATCTACTTTTGGTGGTGGATGAAATGCACCCGCAGGGACATCACAAATAAATTCACAATCAGCTAAATATTGTACCCTGACCGATAATGCTCCAAAGGTTCTTGACCCAGCTTTAGCATATAACCTTTCGGCTACTTCTTTTTGAATGAGCAATACCATGGAGTCAAATGGTTCAGGGTTAGGGTTAGCAATTGTTCCCAATAGTTTTTCTATTATCGGCCCAGTAATGTTGTAGGGAATATTAGCAACTACTTTATTTGGCTTTTGAAACTTCGGAAATGTTAGTAAGTTTGCAACTAAATTTAGTGTGAGAAAATCTCCTTGTAATAATAGAAAATTTTCTTTTTGTCCTAGTTGTTTGACTAACAATTTACATAAATCGCGGTCAATTTCTACTGCTAGTAAAGCTTCTACCAATGGTAATAAACGCCGAGTCAGAATACCTGTACCGGGGCCGATTTCTAGGATGCGGTCATTTGTACTACACTCTGCTGCCTTAACAATTGCGTCGAGTGCCTTATCACTTTTGAGCCAATGCTGAGCAAATACCCTGCGCGGTCGCACCATTAATTTTCCTTGCTATATCTAGATTTGGGCTTTTTACAAAAAATCTATTTCTTACTTTTTTCTTACTTTTTATTGTAAATTTTTAATGCAGTTATTCATATTTTTTACTAAAAGTGAGCATTTTATGGTAATGAGGATACTGTCATGGCAGACGGATTAGGGCATAAAAACCATTGTCGTTGAAGATGGCGATCGCTTCCACATCATCTAGGGGACATGGCGAAAAGTTGAGCAATCACCATCAGCGTTAACCAAAACGAGAGTAAATAACTGACTGATATCGGGTTTCTTCGCATCAACCCAACCTCAGCAAATCAATTATTCCGCTATTGATTTCCGAATATCAAACCGGGCCGGATAAATTGGTTGATTACAAAACCGAAGACTTATCCGAGTCAATAATATCATCTATAACTGCATTTAAAATTTCCTTATTTCCCTAGCTCATTTTTCACCAACTCCAAATAATCCCTTGTCTGAGGTTGTTGCAAAAATCCAGCAATTTTGGGAATAGGTAAATTCGTGAAAAATTAACTTGCTTGACAAGTAATATAAGAGCTAATTTTTAATTGCTTAATTACCGTTTAACCTAAATCTCATGGCTTGATTTTAAAGGATAAAGATACTGGCGTGATCTTATGGAAACAAATTGAGCGATCGCATTCATCACAGTTATCATTCAGTAGGGTGTGTCAGTGAAATGAAGTCTAGTTACACTCAGAAATTATTCATACTGACGCACCTTATACCATTTTGGATTTTAGATTGGGAACATCCAGAAAAATCCATAGAAGTATGAGCATCGCCTAGAAAGAAAATTATCTGGGAAATATATATTAAGGTGTTTATTATAATAATTGTTCACTGATGAATGGGAATCTCAATGATAAATTCTGCTCCTTGTCCAGGTGTCGAGTTGCAAGTTAATTTCCCATTGTGTCTATCCACAACAATTTGATAACTGATAGATAAACCTAAGCCAGTTCCCTTACCCACAGACTTAGTCGTGAAAAACGGGTCAAATAGTTTTGATAAGATTTCTTGAGGAATCCCTACGCCATTATCTGATATGGTAACTCGCACCCAGTTATTATTAAACTTTTCGCTACGAATATAAATTGTAGGCGTAGCAACTGACAATTGACCATCAACTATTGACTCCTCTAAAGCATCAATAGCATTACTGATAAGGTTCATAAATACCTGATTTAACTGACCAGGATAACAATCAATCAAAGGTAAATCGCCGTAACTTTTAACGACTAAAATTTCTGGATGGTCTGACTTAGCTTTCAGGCGATTTTGTAAAATCATGAGCGTACTATCGATACCTTCATGAATATCTACTTGCTTAAATTCAGCTTCATCAAGGCGGGAAAAATTGCGGAGTGATAAGACAATTTCTCGAATGCGTTGGGTTCCTATACGCATAGATTGCAGCAGCTTAACCAAATCTTCCTTGAGGAAATCAAACTCAATATCTATAATGAATTCCTGAATTTCTTCTGGCGGATAGGGAAAGTGGAGTCTATAAAGTTCTACTAGCTGTAACAAGTCTTGAGCATATTCACTGGCTGGAATCAAATTACCGTGAATAAAGTTAACTGGATTATTGATTTCATGGGCTACACCTGCAACCATATTCCCAATAGAAGACATTTTCTCACTATGGATAAGTTGAGTTTGGGTAAGTTGTAATTCACGCAGAGTGTTTTCTAAATTTTCGGCTTGCTGTCGCAATTGAATTTCATTTTGTTTGCGCTGTGTAATATCTAAAGTTGTCCCAACTAGACAATAAACTCTACCAGCACTATTTTTCAGGGGATTAATTTTAGTTAACCACCAAGTTTCTTGATTATGGAAAGTTAAACAATCTTCAAAAGAAATGCTAACACCAGCCTCCACACAGTTTTTGTATCGTTGACGAACTAAAGAACCTTCAACACTGCCAAAAATATCCTCAGGTGCTTTACCAATAGCATCATTCCGAGTAATTCCTGTATATCTTTCTGCTGTTGAGTTCCAACCGGTATAACAAAAATCTAAGTTTTCTAAAACATCAACCACAAAGATAATTTGATCAACACCCTCATAAATATTACGTAAAAATTGCTCTTGTTCTTGCAGTAATGCTTCTACTTTTCTACGTTCCTGAATATCACGAGTAACTGTTGCTAAACACAAAGGCTTACCAGTCTCCGAGCTTTTAACAGTAAATATATTAAAATCAACTGGTATTTCTTCATGAGTCTGATAGTTGCGGAAACGATATTCACCCTGCCATAAACCACGCTCATTTACCACCCGCATAATGTGTTTATCCATATATTCTTGATCTTCTGGGAAGAAAAAATCCAGAATATGGAGATTCTTCAGAGCGTCTAAACCATCAAGGCCAACTAACTTGAGTCCAGCTTCATTCAGAAATAATGGTTTTCCTGCTAAAGTCGCAAAACCAATAAAGTCACTGCTATTTTCAATCAGAGAGACAAACAATTGCCGTTCTTGTTCAGCTTGTTTGCGTTCTGTAATTTCCGTCGCTGTCACTACGAGTTGTGAAATTTGTGAATTGCTATCACCAAGGGGTGTAATATTGACGAACCACCAAGTTTCTTTATCGTTAACTAAGAAATTATCCTCGAAGACTAGGCTCTTTCGAGACTTGATACATTGTTGATAGCGTTGGCGATATAAATCGGCAATTTCAGGTGGTAGTGACTCTGCCGTTGTTTTACCAATAAAAGATGCAACTGGCAAGAGACTAATGCGGTGCATGGCAGGATTTATTTTAACGTAACGAAACTCTGCCTCATCATCCAAAACATCCAAGACACAGATACCGTAATCTACACCTTCCCATATACTTTGTAACAACTGTGCTTGCTGTTGCAATTGTTGGTCTGCTTGCTTGCGTTCACGAAGTACGGCTTGCTGTTCGCTTATATCTAATAGATAACCATACCAAGTGATTTCGCCTCCTGGCTGACGTTCCGGTCTTGAGGCTCCTTGAACCCACTTTAGCTGACCAGAACAAGTGATAATACGCCACTCATATTCAAAGTTTTGCAGAGTTTTGGCAGAGTTAGCGATCGCCTCTTGCAGCCCTATCATATCCTCAGGATGAGTATTGGCAAAAATGAGCGAAGCATCATCCTGTAACTCTTGGGGACTGCGTTCTATTAGTTCTCGACATCCAGAAGAAACATAAGGGAAAGTCATGGTGCCATCAGGTTTCAGGCAAAATTCATAAAGCATCCCTGGCAGATTATCAGCTAGACGCTGCAACCGTGCTTCCGTATCTCTTAAACGTCTTTCACTATCGGCTAAAGCAATTTCTGATTGTTTGCGTGGGGTAATTACCTCAGAGACAACAGCTAAACCACCCACCTCACCTGATGGTTCATACCAAGGATTTATTTCCCATTTCACCCAATCAATAGTCCCATCCCGACGGATAAGAGTTTCCTCTTCAGATTTCTCCGCATTTCCTGCCAAACAACACTCGTATCTGTTCTGCCAACCCAAAGTGATTTCTGGACAAACATCATGATGAGAACGACCGACGATATTCTCATCAACTAAGTCATAGTCTTCTCGCCAGCGCCGACTAGCCAGCAAGTAGCGCATCTCACTATCAAAAATAGCGATCGCCGCAGGTATATACTCAATCAATAACCCTAGTTGTAAAGTCTTTGCTACTACCTGGCGTAGTCCTATGAGTTCCTGTTGAAGAGAATCATAAGTATTTTTATCTATAGTCACGAGATTGTCAGTCATAGGTATACTACATTACCAGCGACAAATTTGAAGTTAACTTCAGTATCTATCTTGCCCAATCTCCATCCAGCAATATCAATCGGCTGTCTTTAACTCAGTAATTCACCCAATTGGTGTTGTACTAACAAACCCCTAAGTGTAGCATTTTCAGCTTTCAGCGCCAAGTTCTCAGCTTCTAATTCATGAATTCTTTCTTTCATCGCCTCTTTACTAGTGCCTTGTCTGTGAATCACCACCTCTTTATAAATCTCTAAATTAGTATCTTCATTCATCCATCTTTGATAACTTTTAGTATGTTCTTGTACTGTATGTCCCATATAATCTGCCATAGTCTTTATTGGCACCCGTAAACGATGACCTCGTATGGCATAAGCATGACGTAAATCATAAGGTCTAAAACCAATATCCGCATTTCTAAATTTGATATACAGTTTGGCAGTTTTATTATTTAACTTACCTTCGTTATAGGGAAATCTAATATTCTTTAACTTGAATAAATCCACCCAATGAGGATGTAAAGGGGGAATTCCACAACTCCGTTCACCAGTTTTAGTACCTTCCGTCAAACTAGGATTTAAACTTACTAAGTGAAAAGTATTTTTTGGCTCTAAAAAAGCTTCTATATCTACAGCAAATAATTCATGGGGTCTTAAGCCATAAGTAGCCAGCATTCCGTATGCCCATTGCCATTGTTCCGGCTGTGTAGTGTTCTCTTTACTCGTGTAGACTGATAGAGGCAGACCAATTTTGTTAAATCCTTGGATAATTTCTTCATCTGAGGGAACTTTGCGAATAGCCGGATGGGGTTTAGGAGTCGCATAGGCATAAATTGTTTTAAAATCATCAATTCCACAAAACTCACAAAACTTCTTTAATTGCCATACCATAAAAAACCTCGCTGATGTATTCGGTTTGGTTTTTTCTAAAGCTATTTCTAATGCTTGAGCAGACATTGGTAAATCATAAGGCAGTTTTTTTAAATGCCTAATATAATGAGTTTCCCAAGTCCGAATTCCTCGTCTATTCTGCTCGTGAGTTTTCCAAAATTCACGCTCATATTCTTGAATTAATTCACCAATGAGTTTCCCAGAATTCTTCTGTGTTGGTAATTCTATCTTTTGTGCCTGTTTACCTAGTAACTCTGGTGTCCACTGGAATTGTTTTGTAATCAACGATAAATCCAATTCTCGTGCTTTCAAAACAGCCATTTTTACCCCAGCATCATTAGCTGCAAAACCACAAGAAATGGTATATTGTTTATTAGGACTACCCTGCTTCCCTACATCCCCAGGTTTACAGGGAAAAGTACCTTGTAAAGCGATACTTTTCGGGCTGGTAAGTTTCAATTTAATCTTGATTCTATCTAAACTTAAAGCCGCATTTGCCTGCTGTACGGACTGTTTAATTCGCAGGTATTCCCGTTCTACCTTCGCCGATTCATCAGTTTGTTTAGCTTTCCATTGCTTCCATTTAGAGGGTTCCCACTTGTCAATTAATGTACCATCCCACTCAGATGTACGTGGATCAAAAGTAATTGCAGGCATAAGCTAATCTCAAGCACTTTCTTGGTTTGAACATAGCTAATAACAGTCAAGAAGTAAAGTTGAATTTATAGAAATATGCGAAAAATCATCATAGGAATAATGGGTGCTGGGGATAGTGTAACCCTCAAGACTTATGAGAAATTTATGGCAAATTTATACGGAATCCTTGATAGCCATACTGAAGTCAAGAGAAAGAGATTTAAAACAAGATTATGAAAATGTACAACAGGTGTCTTTTACCATTAATGATGGTGGCGATCGCTAGCCTCAGCAGTTGTAGTTCAAACCCCAGCAACACAACAAATACAATCTCCCCAAAACCAGCACCAAGCATGGCTCAACTGCGAGCCAAAACCAATAACACCGAACCTAAAGCCATCTCTGGCAAAACAGTAAATGTTACTCTTTATACCAGTGATGTCCAGTGTCAAGAATTTGTCCCACAAAAAGTTACCGTACCCTCCACCCAATCTGTAACTAACGCTGTGGGTAAAATCATCAAGGAACAAGATACCGCCGACTTTAGCCTATCCGGTTATCGTGTCAAAGTCAGGAAGGGCATTGCCACAGTTGACTTAAGACTCTCACCCCAATCCAAGCGACAATTCGTCTCACTTTCTAGCTGCGAACAATTTGCCCTATTTGGCAGCCTCCGTAAAACCTTAACTAGTAATCCCCAATGGAAGATTAAAGAAGTGCGCTTCACCGAACAAGGCGAAGATATTGTGCTTTAGTTATTGGTCATCAGTCATGAGTTCTTCCCCCTGCTTATTTTCTAACCACTGTTCAATAAGTTCCGTCACAATATCGCTCATTTGTCGTTCTTGGGAAACTGCTGCTGCTTTAAGTTGGCGATGTACTTGCTTTGGTAAATAAATCGTTGTCCGGGTATAAGCCGGGTCAGTGCTTTTGCTTTGGGAAGTCGGTTTATTTGGTGTTGACTGTGGTTGGTCTCGCTGTTGACGGCTAAGGGCTGCATCAATTAAATCATCGAAACGGCTAGTTTTTTTTTGATTATTCAAGGCATTCCACTCAATTAAGAAATATAAATTACGAATCAGTCTAATATTTCCTTTCCCACCTCGGCATAACATCGCCAAGCAATTTGAGCATAAGGGTCTTTAACAGCATTGACTGGAACCCCTTCTAAAGCAGCACGTTGGAACACCGCCAAGCGCCGAATCCCTGACTTGAATACAGGTAGTTCCGCATTTAAGAGAGTTGTTCTCGCTTCCTCCCCGGTTTTATTGGGATTTGGGGGAACAATTGTAAGTAATATTTTATACTTTATTTTTATTTTATTCAGCAAATTAACTAGATTTAAAGTGGCAGCTAAAGCGATCGCATCTGGTGTTGTTGGTATAACCAATAAATCGCATCCTTTAGCCAAAGTTTTCAGTTCTTCTGTGTCTGGACGGGCTGGCGTATCAATCACTATATGCTCATAAAGCCCCGCCAAACTGACTGCCTGCTTCTCATCAGCCACCTTAAAAGGTAAAGAACCCCGATTTGACCAATCTAAAGCACTGCGGTTTAAATCACCATCTACCAATAGTGTGTCCGCCTTCATTTGCAAGTAATTGGCTAAGTGCAACGCAGTCGTAGATTTACCGACACCGCCTTTAAACGCCGCTACCGTAATAATCATTTTTTCTACATAAAGAATACCTATCATCTTAACTGTACATCTAAACATCTAGACATTCGATTTAGTTTTTAACACTTAGATTTTTGAACATTTAAAAATTTAGATGTTTCATTATTAAAATATCAGTAAACGTAAAATATAAGTACTTATATTTTAACTACTTTACTTTCATGTACAAAGTTTTCTCAGCAAATTGAGGGATAAAAGTATAAACAAACTTAAGTATTTACAAATGTTAATCTACATATTTCCTACTCAGGAAACAACCCCTGCCACTTCCCATGCCCCACTTTGTAAAGGCATATTGCATAAATAGACAGGTAATACCAAAAAGCTCTACAATCTGACTGATTGCGGTAAATTTACCTATTGCCCAATCAACCCAAGCATAGTAAAGATTTTCTAGCGATTCCGCTAGACGGGAAAATCACGCTATTAATATAAGTAAGTCTTAGTTAGAGAGTAACAACCAATGGACGTGAAACTGATTTTAGTGGGTTTAACCGTAATATTTACTGTTTCGTGCCTATTCTTTGGGACGAAAAATGGGTTCTATGATTCAGATAACTATCATGGCAATGGTTCTGCCCATTAAAAGAAATCTGGTTGCTGACAGTAAGCGATCAGAATTTCGGTTCATTACAAATGCAAGAGGCAAATTCCCTGATTCCCCAGTTTAATGGCTCCTGGTTATCCAACTTTTACGAACCAGTACGCGTTCGCAAAAGGTGTCCATCCCAATCAAAAATCCACATTCTTCAGCTTTAGGGGCGCACTACCAAAACTACCCCCAAGCTACAAAACCAAAATCTTCGTGAATCTTGGTTTTTCGGATAGGTCAATGATGAGGTTGGAGGGGAGCAGAACATGAGGAATAATTTGTCCACATATTCCAATATTGAGACAGGGGAAGCAGCAACCGAACTAGAATGTTTTCCCTACAGTGTTCAGCACAATGATGAAGGTGTATGTTTATTAGTGCGGATGGGGCCGCATCGAATTCTGTTAGATTGTGGTTTAGCGGATATTTCACCCATCCAAAAGAGTGTAACTCCATCAGCAAAGCGGGGTACTCCACCTTTACCAGCAGATTTAGTTTTAGTTACCCATGCCCACCCAGATCATGCTAGAGGTTTACTAGCACTGCATCAAGCTTTTCCTAATTTACCTATCTATGGTAGTGAGGTAACCAGCAAGTTACTGCCTTTGAATTGGTTAGACCGCAACCCCCAGGAAATTCCCCAACTGTGTCACGCCTTACCGTTGCGATCGCCTGTAGAACTGCAAGATGGGTTAGTTGCCGAAATCTTCCCCGCCGGACACTTACCAGGCGCAGTGGCCATTCTCCTCACATACACCACAGAACATCGCTCATACAAATTACTCTATACAGGGGATTTCTTTTTATCTAACTCTCGCTTAGTTGAAGGTTTACGGTTAGAAGAACTGCGCGGTATAGATTTAAATGTGTTGATTATCGAAGGAACCTACGGCACATCCAGACACCCCCACCGCCGCAACCAAGAAAACCAACTAGCCGAGAGAATTAATCGCGCCATTAGCGATCGCTGTTCTGTTATCCTCCCCACCCCCGCTTTAGGCTTAGGACAAGAACTGTTGATGTTGCTGCGTTCTCATCACCACTTCACCGGCAGAGATTTAGATATTTGGGTTGATGGCGCTGTTGCTATTGGCTGTGATGCTTACTTGGAACTGCTACCCCACCTACCAGCATCAGTCCAAAACTTCGCCCGCCATCAACCCTTATTTTGGGATGAGCGAGTGCGTCCCCGCGTGCGCCGCTTGCAACCAGAAAACCGCAGCATAGTAGGTAAATCACCTTGTATCGTCCTGACAGATTCCACATCTGATTTAGAACAGTACTGTCAACCAGAAACCGGGCCTTGGCTCATCTTATTGCCAGAAAAAATTGATATAAAAGTTAATAAAAAATACTCAGCCCCCACCACAGTAGAAAGTTATCTCCTAGCTCAACACAGTGATGGGCCGGGAACTACCCAATTAATTCATAACTTACGTCCCCAGCACGTCGTTTTTGTTCACGGTTCCCCTGCCTACCTGGCAGATTTGACCTGTTTAGAAGAATTGCAGAACCGTTATCACATCCATTCACCGGCGGCTGAGACGATGGTAGAACTGCTTATCGGCGAAACATTTTTACAACCAGCCCCCCCAGAAACAAATTATGAAGGCGAACTGACAGAGTTAGGGACAGTCATCACCATCAGCATCCCCGAAGCCATAACCGCCGATCCCCGGTGGCGACAGTTTGCCGATACTGGTTTAATTGAAGCCCGTTGGCAGGGGGAAGAACTGGTATTACGGGGATTAACCCAAAGAGAACTCCTCAATCAAAATAGCGATCGCTACATCTCCCCCGAAATTAATTGCTGCGGCACTTGTCGCCATCAACGAGGACAACGCTGCTGGAACCCCTCCTCTCCCCTATACAACTTTAGAGTGACTCTAGAGGGTCACTGTCCCGCTTTTGAGCGATTAGCGAATGGTGAATAGGGGTATAGGGGTATAAAGGGAATGTCGCGCTTGTAAACGTGAAACTCTTGCTGTGACTGGGTATAGAGGTTAGGAGAAAAACTGTATTTATGCGGTATCTTGATTTGATTATTAGTTGTTTCCCCCACACCCCTACACCCCTAAACCCTTACACCCCTAAACCCTTACACCCCTCCCCATAAAATAACGAATCCTGAGTAGGACGTATTACTCAGGATTCAGGATGTGGAGCGGGGAGAGGGATTGGATGTAGGTTGAAAAGGAGAAATCTTTTGGTAAGCTCCCCCTTGCTCCCTGCTCCCTGCCCCCTTACCTCTTACTCAGGATTAGAATCGGGATAATGGTTACGGATACGCTCGGCATCTGGGCAATCTTCAGTTGTGAGGGGTTCTATATTACCGCGTGGAACTGAAGCTAATTTTTGAGTAACAGCGCCGATGCTTTCAAGACGAACCATCTCTTCCCAAGAGCAAACTTCGTCTTCTTCGTCTGTTTCATAGCGTAGGGTCACTAAGTCTCCCTCTATATCGAGGATGCGGGCGCGCTCTATCCAGCGTTGCTGGTCCCGCAAGAATACACATACCTCCCGCCCGTCGCAACACAGTTGATAAATCTTGCGGTGTAGCATGTACTGCTTCTGCCTTTTTAAACAACGTAGTTAAACCTTGAAAAATCTGGGTTTTACCCCAATTAAATAACACCCTTAGGATTTGAGAAACCTGCTTCAGAATCAGTGTGTCTTCTGACCATGTCCAGATACTTACTGATAATTTTCAGTTCTGGGAGAATATGGATTCATAAACTTGTGGTTACTGCACCAAATTCTATCTCTTTCGGGGTGATTCAGCTAATGTTTGCTTCATAGAAATCAAACATTTCTGGTGTCTTCCTCACCAAGTGAATGGGTTCCGGTAAGTTCTTCCTACCATTATGTAATAATAAATACTCCAAAACAAGCGATGATTCCGGTTGTTTAATTTGCCTACTTGTAATCATTAGCATTGCTGGGAAGCCTGGGGATTCGGCTTGACGTTTACCCCTACGTATTTGATCTTAACTCATTCTCTGGCTGACCTTCATGGTTTTCAACAACAAAGCCTCAATAGTTATGAGTTGAAGATTTTTATCATCAGAATTTGGTAGTTTTAGGGAGATTTGAAGCGTGAGAGAGATTCTATGAGACGTTGCGAAGATGCTTCTCGTTTAATGGTTCCCGCATTAACGGCATCATACAAAGATGCTAGAGACGGCACATCTTCCGGCTGATAGCACCTAGTAGCCAGCACTTGATTGAGTAGACCCTCAGATTCAACACTGAGATAACCAGTTTGAAAAGCAGATTCAACAAGTGCGCGAATCATCTTGTTTAGGGTTGAGTAAGCATTTGGTCACCTCCAGTTTGGAATACTTTAGGCTTTACCTAATTGATATAAAACAGCAATTATTAGTGATCCTAGTCAGTATCGTCTGTGACCTGTATCACATCATGAAAAAACCAAGGTATATGTAATAATTACGTTTTGACTCCGAATGGTATTTCCTGAAAGAGTTACAGAAAGATACTATTAGTTAGACATTAAAATCTATTACGTAAATTAACTTAAATAGAAAACAAAAAAACTACTAACTTATCATTAATATTTAATTACATATCGCCCTTGCCCTATTTCACGAAAAACTGGCGAAAATCCTCATCTTGGTTGCTCAATTGCACCCAATGTAGATTTAAAGACCGAAATTTTTCTACTAAGCGATCGCAAGCCGGACGTTCAGTGGCATAATGTCCAGCATCGATGAGAATTAAACCGCGATCGCGGCTTTCTTGAAACTGATGGAACTTGCAGTCAGAAGTCAGATAAGCTTCCGCACCCGTTTTGGCTACCGCCGAGATAAAACTCGCACCCGAACCACCCAACACAGCCACCCGTGAAATTATCTGCTGTAAATCCGCAGTGGGGGAAAAAATTAAATCAGGAGGAGCCAGGCGGGTTTGAATGACAGTTAATAACTCTTGTAAATTTAAGAACGGATCTAGCAAACCAACACGCCCATAACCTAGCCCCCCTTGGGTTGGGACGATGGGAGCAACATCCTTGAGTCCTAAAATCTGTGCTAAAACATCAGCCGTACCATCTTCTACTTGGTCAAAATTGGTGTGCGCGCTGTAGATACCGATATTTTTGGTAAAGGCTAACCTGGCCATATCGGCGATCGCTTCACCGCGACGGAGAGACTTGGGAGGGCTGAAAATCAAGGGATGATGGGCAAAAATCAGATTGGCTTGGAGTGCGATCGCTTCCTCCATTACCGCCAAAGTTGGTGTGAGGCAAACCAAAACCCTAGCCTCTTCATGCAGTATTCCAGGTTCAATTTGCCAGCCGCAATTATCCCAACTTTCACACCAAGCCGGATTCGCCCAAGATTCAAACCAAGTAATTAAATCCGCAATTTTCATCAGTGTCTCTGTGGTTGAATATTTAATTTTAATGCTAATTGCTCACGCATCTCTTCAAAAGGCTGATTCCAGACAGGAGAAGCATTCCAACTCCATGCTGGGACTGGAATCAATTTGTCTTGGGCAAGATGGGTAAATAATCGATATTCATCTTCTGGTTCACGGGAGAAAGTAAAAGGATTACGAAAACCTGTTGCACACAACTTATAAGATTGGGAACGACCTTGATGAATACGTTGCCGCAATTCTTCACTTTTATCTAACAAGTAGTCAAGGAAAATCAAACTAAAAGGCTCTATTGTTACGCGATTTTTTGGATCTTTTTGTACCCACCTTGCCCAATCAAATCCATATGTAAAATCATGGACATAGCGAAATCTAATTTCACTTTTGCCGCCAAATAGTTCTGTTAAAGATACCATCTTTTGTCCAAAAGTTTCTAGAAAATCAACAGCACCATCGTTTTCTAACAAAGCTAGTCTTAACATACTACTAACCATAAAATCAAAATCCCAGAAAATATTTCCTGGGAAATTCTTTAACTGAGCATAGACTATGATTTCTAACGTCTTAATTAAGGCATTAATTATTTGAGAATTTGTAGTTTCTTGCATAATTTTATGCCCCAATTCCACAAAGCTAGTTATCATTCTTTTTTGGGGATTCAAGGTTAATAAATCAACTGAAGCTTGGGTTAGTATTTCATCGAGTAATTGAAAATTATTAATCGGTGCTATGTGCTGCATCGTTATTAAACTAGCTTAAATGGCTAGAAATAAATATTATTTTATATCTGTAATTACATGATGTGAAAATATATTAAATAAATTTAACTTTTATATATATTGACAGATCCCTATAGCGTTTCTTAGTCTACTGAGGTGCAAATTTATCCGCGTACCCTGCGGTAAGACTTCATCAATATCTGTGTCCATCTGCGTTTAATTATTGTTATTTGTACTTCACTAGGGTAAGAAAGGCTATAAGTCTTAAGAGTAGTTGGGGATCTGATCAATTCCAGTTATTGCGAAATATGCACAACTAATTCTCTGACATGACTGCGCTGACGATGTTCCCAAATATATATTCCCTGCCAAGTTCCTAACACCAAATGACCACGATTTATCGGAATATTTTCAGAAGTGTGAGTCAAAGCCGTGCGGATATGTGCCGGCATATCATCAGCGCCTTCAGCATCATGAATATATTTCCCTGATTCTGGCACAAGTTTAGCCATATAATTAGCTAAATCCACAAGTACATCTGGGTCGGCATTTTCTTGAATCACTAAACTGGCAGAAGTGTGGCGTAAAAATAAAGTACAAAGTCCAGTTTCCACGCCAGATTCAGCAACTATAGATTCAATTTTGGCAGTAATGTTGTAGAATGATTTCCCGTTAGTAGAAACTCTAAGAAGTTTTTGGTAGTGAGTCATTTGTAATGATATTTTCGGTGTAGATAACAGCTAATACCAATTCTCTATGAAGTTGCACCAAATAAATGATGTAGAGACGTTGCATACAAAATCTCTACATTACAGAATAAAGTGCATCTATGGCTACGCCACGCAAGCTACATCAAGAAACAGTATTAGATGAATTGTAAATATTTTAAAATAGCTTGGGCGATCGCCACATTTCCATCCTTAGCAATTGGTTGAGTTTGCTTTGGTGGTTGCACTGGTTGATGGAGAAAATCCCAGTTACCTTGGAAAAATTCTTCTGGAGTTAAAATTTGATGGGAATTGTAATTGGCTATACCCTCCAATAACAAAGCAGCCTCCGCAAAATCATCGCGGGGAATGGTTACTAGGGGTGCATCTAGTAGAGTCGCTTCCGCAAATGTGCTAAAACCAGGCTTAGAAACAACACGCCCACAAATTGGCATAAAATCGACAGGGCGATATTGGCGGTCTTGAATTTTGATTAAATTAGGTAAATCAGGGGCAGAATTATCAAAAACGATAAACTTCCAATCGGGAAAATTCTTGAGGTTCTCGTAGGGAATTTGTTGTAAACCCAGACCACCGAAGGTAAGTAAGACAGTTTTATCTTTAGGTGCAATGATACCCCAAAGAGAACGGATTTCCTCAACAGAGTAACGGGGAGAACTACCAATTAAGCCCACATCTGTAATTTTGGGGAAAGCTTGTAAAGGTTCATGGAAGGGTAGACGAAATAACCTATCACATTGAGAATAACACTCACTAATCCAATCAGCGATCGCTACAAATTCCCCTCCCCAACTACGGTAGATAAAATCCCAGCCGAAATTACTCATCATCCAGCAAGGAATACCGGCGGCTTTAGCAAACAAAGGTGCGAGAAATGGAATATCAGCTAATATTAAATCCACACGATTTTGGCGGATAAAATTTACTTCGGAAGCAATCAGGGAATTTTGCTGCTTTTTAATTTCCAACAACTTCGCCAAAGTTGCATCCTTATCCATATTGAGGCTATCCGACTGCACCACACCCAAATCAAAAGCACGCTGACGATGGATAAAATCACCTTCTATATAGCACTCTAGTAACCACCGAGGCGCAGTAGTCACCATAATTAAGAGAACCTCTGGACACAACTTTTGAATTGTCGCCGCGACTGAGGCTGTGCGGGTAGCATGGCCGAAGCCGTGGTTTGTGATGGCTACGTATAAGATGGGGCGTTTCATAAAATTATAGTTAGTAGCATTGCTTATGGAAAAAATGGTTTGCTTCCGGCTTACCAGGGGTTGACCTGACCAATGCTCAAGGCTTAAATAGAATTGAATTTATACAGTACAACTAAAAATTAAACAATTACTGATAAAGTTTGGCACAAGTAAGAAACAGAGTTAAGAAAAATTTTATTACTCTGCTAGAAAGCTTGACTTATGAGGATTACAGCCGCCAATGTGTCGCAACTTCCTTGCAATGTCGCGGCTCGAAGCTGGGGGATCTGGGGCGGCTGGGGGAGAAAATTGCGATCGCAATTTTTTTAATATCGGAATTGTGGGGTTTTTCGACAGCTATCTTATTAAGATCACTCTGCTGTATGCAAAAGATGTTCAGCTATTTTCATTGCATTCTCACTCGGATCTAAACAGGTATCTAATTTTAAGTGCGTCCATTCATTCAAAGGAGCGAACATTTTTTTTATCCTTTCATGCTCTTCCCATGTACGTTCAGCGTATGTATCTTTATCGTCTCTTATACGATTTGCAATTCTATCTCTAGCCACTTCACTAGGACACTCACATAAAACAATAACTGGAATAGCTTTATACTTTGATGCGTGTTCTAGCAAATTCTTCCGAAGCCAATCAAAAGTTAAACAGGTATCAACAATCACACTAAGTTCTAAAGAGAGTTGTCGCTTTAATATTTGAAATAATATGTCGTATGCTAAACGTCCTTGCTCAGACCTATCTAATACTGATATGTGCTTAATCTCATCTAAAATATCGTCCTTGTCAATTAAAGGAATTTTCAAAATTTGAGCTAATTCTCTGGCAATAAGACTTTTTCCTACTCCAGGCAAGCCTGCCATCATCACAACAAACTGATTTTGTATATTACTCTTTTGAATCTTATAATTTATCGCCATTTATCTGAAATCCTAACTAAACCCATGTCAACACAAGTGAAATTACCGTTACAAACTGAAACTTACTTTGAGTGGAACGAAGCATGGCTCAGAGATTTGGTATAAGTTTTGTACTCTCAACTGCTGCGATTTTATCTTTAAGAGTGGTGAATCTGGGCTGGCATTTAATAATGATTCGCAGGGTAATGAAGCGGCACAAGTTGCACGGTCGTACTTGTAGCAATAGACTTATTATGAGTCAGTTTTATACACACTACGGTTAAATAAATAGTTAAAATTCTTTGGTGTCAACAGTGGAATCACATTACGAAGAGCAACTTATTCATATCATTCGGGCTACGCCTTGGTTTATGGCGGTGCTTTCTACTGTACGTGAATTGGCGTTGCCTTCATGGTGTATTGGGGCTGGTGTCATTAGAAACCTAGTTTGGGATGCTCTACACGGTGTAAGCAAAGCGTCTTATCTATCAGATGTGGATGTGGCCTACTTCGATCCCTCAGATATCAGCATGGAGCGCGATAAAAAGCTACAGCTACTACTATCTCACCAGCTACCTGACATTCCGTGGGAGGTAACTAATCAAGCTGGCGTTCACATCTGGTTTGAAAGTGTTTTCGGTTATGCTGTTACTCCCTTATCCTCGCTGGAAGAAGCTATCGCTACATGGCCAGAATATACTACTGCGGTAGGTGTAACTCTTGAAGCTGACGATAACATTCGCGTAATTGCACCTTTCGGACTCAACGACCTTTTTGGCATGATAGTGAGACGAAACCCCACACGAGTTAGTGTTGAAACCTACCGAAAGCGCATTGAGCAAAAGCAGTATGTAGCTCGTTGGCCGATGGTAACTGTGATTTCGTGCTAGCAGTAATTTTCTAACGCTAAGTTCCAGCAGTTCAACGTGATGCCGCATCCGTTTAAGAAAAAAGTAAAAAACGTGATTATTTTATTGGTTCAATACAACTATTGATAAAGCTTTTGAGAAGTACGACCGCCAAAGGTGATTGCGCTGTCGAAGGCGATCGCCTATCAAGAAGCGACTGCCCAATAGAGATGCGTAGTCGCACTTGTCGTAAACCTTGAAAAATCGAAGTTTTCTCTCCAGCTAGTAAGAAACACAGTGGAATGGTTTCTTACTGTCCACTTTCTTGACCAATAACTAATGACTAGAGTGAAAACCTAGCTACAGCTTCAACTAATTGGTCTATTTCTGATTCCAGTGTTAAATAATGAACAGTTACGCGAATACAACTTGGGTCGGCAATTGTTCTGGTTAATATCTTTTGGGAATCGAGAAATTGCACTAGCTTGAGGGATGGGGTTTGGTGGAGTTGGAAAGAAACAATACCCGTTTCCGGTGGTGTATCACGTAAACATTTGACATCAGGTATCGCCGCCAAACTGCGCCAGAGGTATTCACTATTGTGGCAAATTTGCGCGTAACGTTCCTGTGGTGTTCCCCATCGCTGATGAGTGGCGATCGCTTCCTTTAACCCCAGATATAATGGATAAGCTAGGGTAGATACTTCATACCTGCGCCCATCTGGCTTCCAGCTTACAGGTTGGGCTTGGTTATCCACAATAATTCCATACAAACCGATGAATGTCGGGTTGAGGCTGTCTCTGACCTCTGGTCGCACATACAAACCCCCCACCCCCTCAGGGCCGCATAACCATTTGTGACCAGTGAAAGCATAAAAATCTACCCCCAACTCAGTTAAGTTCAGAGGTAACGCGCCAACAGACTGGGCAGCATCGACTAATAGTAAAGAGTTATTATTTCTACATACCTCAACAATTTTATCCAAAGGTAGCACCTGTCCAGTATTCCAGAAGACATGACTGAGGGCTACCAAGCGAGTATTTTTGCGTAAATTCTGGGCGATAATTGTTGTCGGATCACCTGCATTTAAGGTAGCTTTGAGGGGACAAGTAGTAACTTCCACCCCAAATCGCCGACTAATTTCTTGGGTAGCAGCAATTACCCCTGGGTGTTCACAGTCCGATAATAAAATATGGTCGCCGGCTTGCCAAGGGATGCCCCAAAGAGCGATATTACAGCCAACAGTCACATTATCTGTAAAAGTAATCGTATCAGAAGAGGTGTTTAATTCCGAGGCGATCGCTTCCCTCACAGCTTGAGTTTGTCTGGTTATCCAATTACCAGCCTCAGTCCCAAAAGGGCCGATTTGTTGGATATAAGCTAAAGATTGGGTAATAACATCCATCGCCCCTTGAGGCATCGGCCCCTGTCCACCATAGTTAAAATAGGTCTTATTAGCTAAAGCAGGGAACTGTTCCCGATGGCTGTGCAACCTAGTCTGTAAAGTAGAAATAGAAGTCATAGACAAATTAGAATTCAAAATAGTTATTAGTCCATAGTCTATAGTCAATAGTCCCCAACTCCCAATCCCCAATCCCCAATCCCCAGTCCCCAATCCCCAGTCCCCAATCCCCAATCCCCAAATGAATGCTAATTAATGCTGAACACCTGCTGCAATACCAACGCTGTAAACGCCGTCCTATTTTAGATATTCACGCTGATAGAAGCCAAAGAGATGCACCTAGTGAATTGTTGCTGAAATTACAACAAGATAAATATGCTCATCAACAAAGTATCTTGGCTAAATTTGTATATCATCAGCCAGAATATCCGAAAAGGAATTGGGAAGCAGGACAAGCAGCTACCATAGAATTGATGCAGCGTGGAGTTGAGTATATTTATCAGGGAGTATTGTTAGCTAATTACAACCAGTTAATAGATACAGATGATACAAAATATACCTGCTTGAGTCGTCCCAATTTATTAATCAAACAGCCAGGACAGTCCAGATTTGGTGATTGGGTATATGAACCAGTGGATATAGAACTGGGTAAGCGTCCCAAACAAGAATATCAAGTAGTTACAGCCTTCCACGCCCAAATTTTGGCAAAAGTACAGGAAGTCCAGCCCCAGAACGCTTGGTTGATGTTGCGGGGTAAAGAGACACCGTATCCAGTAGACTTATTTAAATGGATACCCCAGATGCAGGGGATTTTACGAGAATTTATTCAAGACTTAGAGTCAGAGACTGCACCAGAGGTATTTATTGCCCGTCAAAAGTGTAATCTTTGTCTTTGGTACAGTCAATGTTATGCGATCGCACAATCCGAGCAACACCTCTCCCTGTTACCCGGCGTGACACCCATCCGTTACACCCAACTGCAAACCCTCGACATTACAAGCTTAGAATCTCTCGCCCAGACCAGCCCAACAATATTAGAAAATCTCGTGGGTTTTGATTCGCAAGTTGCAGCCAAGTTAGTAGTACAAGCCCAATCAGTTCTAGAAAGACAACCACTGATTCTACCATTCCCACCACCCAAAGGAAATCTGATAGTCAACTCGCCTGTAGAAATATACTTTGATATTGAAGCGCAGCCAGATTTAAATTTAGATTATCTTTTAGGGGTTCTGGTAATTAACAAACAAACCAACACCGAACAATTTTATTCCTTCGTCGCTGAAAAACCATCAGAAGAAGAATTAATTTGGCGACAGTTTCTAGACTTAGTGTGGCAATATCCCGAAGCCCCAATTTATCATTTTTGTGTGTACGAATTAGATACAGTTAAACGCCTAGCCAAGCTATATCGTACACCACACACCTCAGTAAACCCAGTATTATATAGATTTGTCGATATTTATGAACACCTCACCCAAAGCGTGGCTTTACCTATAGAGAGTTATGCTTTAAAAGCGATCGCGCGCTGGATGGGTTTTGAGTGGCGTGATAAAGAAGCCACTGGTGCCAAGTGTATATACTGGTATGATCAATGGTTAGAAACAGGCGATCGCACCTTACTAGAAATCATCATCCGCTATAACGAAGACGACTGTCGCGCCACCCGCAAAGTTAAAGACTGGCTCGTCAAATTTGTGCAAGATAAGTATCATTTACGACGTGTGTGTTGAAAGTTGGTCTTAGTGGTAAAAATAATCAACCACTAAGAGAAAAAGACCAAGCAAGAAAATATGCAAATAATTAGAAAAAACTTAAATTGGCGCACCTTGATTTTCTTTACTATTGGAATTTTAACTACCAGCTTATTCTTTACCAATTTACTTACAGATGCTGTAGAAATCAGTAATATAGAATTTATTGGGCAAGCTACTTTACCAAAAAGACTATCCTTTCAAAATACTCCATTAGGTGGGCTATCAGGTATCACTTATGATTCTAGTAATGACCTTTATTACGCTATTTCTGATGATAGGGGACAAAAAGCACCTGCACGTTTCTACACCTTCAAAATAGATTTAAGTCAAGGTAAACTACAAGATAGTAGCGTTGTTCCCGTAGGTGTTACCACTCTATTAAATGAAAATGGTCAACCCTTTGTCCCTGGGGAAACAGATACAGAAGGAATTGCAGTTACTCAAGCAGAAACAGTATTCATTTCTTCTGAAGGCGATGTGGATAATTTAACCAATCCTTTTATCAAAGAATTTCCTTTATCATCAGGTAAAGCAATTAGCAGCCTACCCATTCCTAAGAAGTTTTTACCTGACAAAAGTCGAAAACAAGGTATTCGTAATAATTTAGCCTTTGAAAGTTTAACAATTACACCTAATAATAAATACTTATTTACAGCTACGGAAAATGCTTTAATTCAAGATGGAGAAGCAGCACAACCTAACGTCGGTAGCCCTTGCAGAATTTTGCAATATAACTTACAAAATAATCAACCAGAAAAAGAATTCCTCTACCAAACAGAACCCGTATCAGCTTTTTTTAATTTAACAGGTAAATTTGCCAGTGGATTACCCGATTTAATAGCCTTGGATAATCATGGACACCTTGTAAGTATAGAACGTTCCTTTGCTGGTTTAGGATTTGGTGTTTCTTTATTTCAAGTCTCCCTTGCAGGTGCTGATAACATCCAAAATCTAAATAGCTTGCTAACAATAAACTCCAAAAATATCAAGCCAGTTGAGAAAAAATTGCTCTTAGATTTAAGAACCTTAGATGTAGCACTAGATAACATAGAAGGCTTAACCATTGGGCCTTGGCTACCTAATGGACAAAAAGCGCTAATTCTCATTAGTGATAATAATTTCAATTCCATACAACGCAACCAAATCCTCGCCTTTCAACTCAAAATAGAATCACCTTTTCTCAGGTTATTCCGGCGAATAGTACAAAATTTTAAACTTTAAATTTCCATAAAAGACTACACCACGAACCCAGAAAAACTTTTTATTGTCAAATTCTGACCCTAATATTAGCCGTTGTCAGTAAATTTACCGTTGATTCTTGAGAAGTTCATTCATACAAATCAGGGATTAAGTGAATTTCCTCATTTCTTTTGCTGAGTTATTATGTAACATAATATTTAGGAAATTTTCTATAAAATTTTGCAAAATTTTCAATACACAAAAACTAATTTTTAGCGGATACAGGTACATCAATAAAATCTGAAAATTCCCCTAAGTTAAAATTAAGTTTTCATTCAATAAAGCAGTTACTAGATAACCTCAAATTACCAGTTATGGTAAACCCAAAAACAGAACCGGATGTTTATATTGGAAAATTCTTAAATAATCGTTATCTAATCATAGATTTAATTGGCAAAGGGGGAATGGGGCGAGTTTATTTAGCAGAAGATGCAGCTAAAGGCGGAAAGAAAGTTGCATTGAAAATTCTCATGTTGAACTTAGTGAATCAGCACATATCTCAACGTTTTGCCAGAGAAATTTTTATTGGCGCACAATTGGGACGTAAAAGTAAAAATATTGTGCGTGTTTTAAGTTACGGCGTGACTGATGAAAAAACTCCTTTTTATGTAATGGAGTATCTCCAAGGAAAAAATTTAAAACAGATATTAAAGCTTAAGCCGTTAACAATAGAAAAATTTTTAGATATTTGTTATCAAATTTGCGTAGGTCTGAAATGCGCGCACCAAGGCATTATTCTCAAAGGTGAAATATACCCAATTGTACATAGGGATATCAAACCAGAAAATATATTTATTACAGAAAATAATAAGCAAAATGAAAATGTAAAAATTCTTGACTTTGGCATTGCTAAGTTTTTAACAGAACGCAGTGGGATGACACTCACTGATTCATTTATTGGTAGTTTACCTTATTGCTCGCCAGAACACATGGAAGGACGTAAACTACTGGATGTACGTTCTGATATTTATAGCTTAGGGGTGCTAATGTTTGAAATGCTAACAGCTAAACATCCATTTCAAACACAAAGTAATTCTTTTGGTAATTGGTATCAAGCCCACAGATTTCAAGCGCCACCTACACTTGTGGAAGTAAATGACCAGTTGAAAATACCAGAAGAATTGCAAGATTTAGTCATGTGTTGTTTAGCAAAAGAAGTAGGCGATCGCCCGCAAAATATTGAGGAAATAATCCAAGTATTAGAATTAGTTAAGCAGCAACATACGAGTAGTAACTCTATTAGTAATGATATTTGGGAAACTCTACCCACAGTTCAATTAGTACCTGTAACTTCTATTACTGAAAAAGAATGTTTACAGAAAACTTGGCCAAAAAATAAACCAGTAGACCTGATTGGCTTTCCCCATCTTCTCCATACAACTCAAGGACTAATACCAACCTTTTGGGCAATGTTGCCGAAGCAGGAAATAGCACAGTTCTTATCTAAGAATAATAGCATTAAATTTATTAATAAAATGAATGTTTATCCCATGATATTATGGGTAACCTTACTATATGATGTTCAGCTATCTTTAATTAGATGGCTATCTTATTTTATTGATTTGCAAGAAAATAGAGGACAAAAAATAGTTAAAGCTTTAGCAGAAACAGGATATTATCATCTCTTATTTTTTGCCATAGAAGAACCAACTAATTGCGCTCAAGTTGTCACCCTCATTCTCACCGCTCAACAACGTCAACAACTGACAGATTGGTTAACATTTAAACAAAATATCAAATCTAATGAATTAGTTCCTGCGGAACAAGCGAGAAAAATATTGAAAACAGAATATGAAAAAATAAAGCTGGAAATATTGGAGAGTTTAGCGGTCAATAAACCACAAGAACAAATGGAAATTAAGAGTTGGCTGACCAAACTAATAGATAAAGTCTTACAAATTTTTAAATATCAGTCATAAAACCAACACTTGACATTTTAAATGGTCAAAAGTGGGCATAGGAGAGGTTGTCAAAGTGAATCAAAGTGCATTTACATCTCCACACAATACAGGACTACTTGCCAATCGTTATCAACTGCAAAAGTTGATTGGTATAGGCGGTATGGGCGAAGTTTTCTTAGCAACTGATGTTCTTTTAGGAGGAGCGCCGGTTGCAATTAAATTTCTGACTCAAACTGTATCTGATCCTAAAATTCAAAAAGACTTTGCCCGCGAAGCATTGATGAGCGCAGCCCTCAGCCAAAAAAGCCTGCATATTGTTAGGGCTTATGATTATGGTGTCAGTGACACAGGGAAACCATTTTATGTCATGGAATACCTCAACGGCAAAAGTTTAAAAGACTTAATTCCCTTACCTTTAAACCAGTTTGTTCATCTCACCCGCCAGATTTGTTTGGGCTTACAGTGCGCCCATCAAGGTATTCAAATTGAGGGTAAAGTTTATCCTTTAGTGCATCGAGATATTAAACCAGCAAATATATTAGTTATTCCCGATCCGATATTAGGGCAATTAGTAAAAATCCTCGATTTTGGTATTGCTAAATTTTTAAATCATACAGTTACATTAAGTACAAATAGAGGATTTCATGGGACTCTACCCTACTGTTCTCCAGAGCAATTAGATGGGGAAAAATTAGATGGTCGTTCTGATATATATAGCTTGGGTGTGATCATGTTTGAAATGCTCACAGGAGCAAAACCTTGGCAACCAGAAACTGATTTATTTGGTGCTTGGTATAAAGCGCATAACTTTGAGCAACCAAGGACGATCGCCGATGTCAAACCCCAATTAAAAATCCCCCAACAACTCAACGATTTAATTATGGCTTGCTTGGAGAAAAAAGCCAGCGATCGCCCACAAAATGTAGGAGAAATATTACAAATTATTGATGGTTTAGAACATTCTGACTGTGCTGGATTACCTACAAATATTAGCCCTCCATCATATCCCCAATTAATATCAGCTTCTGAGGTAATAAGAGTATTAGAACAGCAATGTAAAGAACTTACTTGGCCTCAAGATAAACCCAAAAAAGAAATTGTTTTCCCTCTACCACTAAACACACACAAAAAAAAATTATCCACACTCTGGCTGATGTTACCAACAAAAGAAATTCAGCAGCGTGCCAATTCTAAAATTTATAACCGTTTTATCTTTGTTACATCACCCCACCCCATGCTTTTGTGGGTGACACTACTCTACAACCAAGAACAAGAACCAAAGTGGCTACCTTGCTACCTAGATATGCAACATCCCCTCAATCGTACATTAGTACTATCTTTAGCCGACAATGAAACCTACCCCCTAATTTGCTTCACCCTAGAACCACCCCACAGATGTATTCAAGTCCTCAGCAGTAACATTGAAACCAGTCAAAGGCAAAAGTTGAAAATTTGGGTAGAACAAAGTCAAAAACTCCCACCAACTTCTCAACCTCTGGCTAGTAAAAACCTGCTCAGGCAGCAGTATAAACAAATTCAAGCCCATATGCTTCAGCATCTGTCATCTACACGCCGGCTGGAAAAATTAGCCAAGGGATGAAGTCAGGACGTATGCACACGGGTTGTCTGTTGAAACTGGGTGTAAGGGTGTAGGGGTTTCAAAGATTTATACCCCTATCCCTTGACTTTCATTTTCATGGGTAAATCCTAGAAATTAAAATTTGAGCTAAAAAAGAAATTTCATAGATAAGGTTGACAAATCCTTGAAGGTTCGTCATAATAGGGAAGTTGCCAATTAAGGGACTGTAGTTCAATTGGTTAGAGCACCGCCCTGTCACGGCGGAAGTTGCGGGTTCGAGCCCCGTCAGTCCCGTTCTAATTTGTAAGTGATTATAGCTGAGTCCTGAGTAGCATAGATATGGGATGGAAGCAATTACCTAACTATGTTGAGTCCATGTTTCCTAGATTGATCTCAGGACTCAGAAGCTTAAGTATTAAGCTAAATTTATTCATGCTTTGCGAGAGAGAGAAATACTGTGACTGTTAGAGTCAGAATTGCCCCTAGTCCAACAGGGAATTTACACATTGGTACAGCGAGAACAGCCGTATTTAACTGGCTGTTTGCCCGCCACCACGGCGGCACATTTATTTTACGAATTGAAGACACAGATTTAGAGCGATCGCGTCCCGAATATACGGAAAATATTATGACGGGATTGCGTTGGTTAGGGTTGAACTGGGATGAGGGGCCATTTTTCCAATCCCAACGCCTCGACCTTTATCAAAAAGCAGTAAAACAACTTTTAGATCAGGGTTTAGCCTATCGCTGCTACACCACATCAGAAGAACTAGAAGCCCTACGAGAAGCGCAAAAAGCCAAAGGCGAAGCCCCGCGTTACGACAATCGTCATCGCCACCTCACCCCAGAACAAGAAGCCGAATTTAAAGCCCAAGGACGTAGTTTCGTCATCCGCTTTAAAATCGACGATGAGCGAGAAATCGTTTGGAATGACCTAGTACGGGGTAAGATGTCTTGGCGAGGCAGTGATTTAGGCGGTGATATGGTCATTGCCCGTGCTTCCGAAAATGATACTGGTCAGCCGTTATATAACTTCGTCGTGGTGATTGATGACATCGATATGCAAATCAGTCATGTTATTCGGGGAGAAGACCACATTGCCAATACCGCCAAACAAATTCTGCTATACGAAGCCTTTGGGGCAAAAATCCCAGAATTCGCCCATACTCCCCTGATTTTAAATATGGAAGGGCGAAAACTTTCCAAACGGGATGGAGTGACTTCCATTTCTGACTTTCAGCAAATGGGCTTCACATCCGAGGGTTTAGTGAACTATATGACCTTGCTTGGTTGGTCACCACCAGATTCTACCCAAGAAATATTTACCTTAGAAGCAGCCGCCAAAGAATTTACTTTTGAGCGGGTGAATAAAGCCGGGGCAAAATTTGACTGGGCGAAACTAGATTGGTTGAACAGTCAATATATTCACAACACCCCAGTTGATCAGTTGACTGATTTACTCATTCCCTATTGGGAAGCGGCTGGATATTCATTTGCTGGGGGACGCGATCGCCCTTGGTTAGAACAGTTGGTGGGTTTACTCAGCGCCAGCTTGACTAGGTTAACCGATGCGGTAGATATGAGCAAACTGTTTTTCAGTGAAACAGTGGAATTGAGCGAAGAAGGTAGCAAACAATTGCAGCAAGAAGGTTCTAAAGCTGTACTTGAGGCAATTATCGCCGCCTTAGAAGCTCAAGCCCAACTTACAGAAACTGCCGCCCAAGACATAATTAAGCAGGTAGTGAAAGCCCAAAATGTGAAGAAAGGTTTAGTCATGCGATCGCTCAGAGTCGCCCTCACCGGAGATGTCCATGGCCCAGACTTAATTCAATCTTGGTTACTCCTGAATCAAATTGGTTTGGATAAACCACGCTTGAATCAAGCGATCGCAGCTAGCCTTTAAGTTGCACAATCCATCATGAGGGTTGTTGACTGTTGACAGTTAACAGCCCTTATCAATAGTTATGCAATTGATACCAATTATTTTTAATCAGTCAGCAAACTAGGAGAAGTTAATACAAAAACATCCCTAATACCTTGAGCTTCTGTCTGCGGTTTTATCGGAGTAGTAAAGTGATAGAAATCATGGTCGTTGACCAATAATAACTCTCCGGGATTGAGAATCTTACTGAATACAGGCTTATCTTTTTTGGCAGTATACAAGTGCGTTTCCCCACCTTGAATATTTTCTCTATCAACAGAGAAGATACCGATAAAATCTGTACCATCTTGATGGATACCCTCAGGTGCGGGATTGCCAAAATTATCTGGAGAACAAGTAGTTCTGATTTGATGCACGCCGATTTCTGCTTCTGGATGGAGTTTGCAAGAATCGCTAAATGCTAATACCAGATTTTTAAAACTATTAAGTCCGATGAGTGCGTCATCTAATTCTGCAAATTCTCTTTTAATATCGCCAACTAATGGATTGTAATCTTTACTTTGAAACAGATAACCATGAGGTAGCTTAACTAACTGATCCTCTGCAACTATAAATCGAGATAATCTTCGCAGACGATAGTTGCCTTTAATATAAGGATCAACTGGTAAATTATTATAAAATGGCTTAAAATCTCCTAACTCGATTGAATTTACCTTTCTGAGGGTGAACAAAAAGGCATATTCTAATTCCGTCATTCCCCCGACTATTTGCATAGGATTTCTCTCCTTGCAGATTGCAACCCTTCCGATTTTCCTCTAAGGAAGGCTTATTACATCGAGTATATGCTTCTTTTTATTAAAATGTCGTCATTTTAACTACAAAAATTGACAAATTATGATAAAGGCATAACAAAAGCTCAACCATAGGATATGCCAAACAGATTAATGGTAATGGGTAATGGGAGTATCACTTATTACTAATATCCCAATTCTCTTGTAAGCAAAGATTTTAAATAGTCAGTACTTAGGTGTATATTGGCTAAGTACTGAAAAAAAGCTATAGGACTAGTATCAGGGTATAGAAATCTATCTTCCCAGTCCCCTTAAACATGATTGATTGGCTCTACAGTTACCCACCTTTATATCCTGGCATTTTGCTAAAGCGCTATAAGCGCTTTTTCGCTGATGTACAACTAGCTTCCGGCGAAGTTGTAACAGCACATTGTCCCAATACAGGCCCCATGACCGGAGTCTCAACTCTGGGGAGTGTGGTACAACTTTCTAAAAGTGCCAATCCTAAGCGTAAATTGGCTTATACTCTAGAACTGATTCAAGTACACGATAATGAGCCGACTTGGGTAGGCGTAAATACAGCTTTACCAAATCAGATAGTCAAGTTGGCTTTGGCAAAATACTTGTTTCCAGAGTTAGGTAACTATAGTCACATCAAAAGTGAGGTAGTTTACGGGGTAGATAAAAAAAGTCGGGTGGACTTCTTTTTGACAGGAAGTGATACAGAACGCCCAATTTATCTAGAGGTAAAAAATACAACTTGGGCAAAAGGGACTTTAGCATTATTCCCAGACACAGAAACCACAAGGGGACAAAAGCACCTACGGGAATTAATGGCGTTATTGCCACAAACACGATCAGTAATGCTGTATTTTATTAATCGTGGTGATTGTACAGAGTTTGCCCCTGGTGATAGTACAGATCCTATATATGGTAAGTTGTTACGAGAAGCGATCGCCTTAGGTTTAGAAGTTTTACCTTGTCGTTTCGATGTTACCCCGGAAGGCATCCGTTATTTAGGTTTAGCAAAACTGGTAATTTAATCTCAGCAATGATAATTATCATCATGGGTGTATCTGGTTCCGGTAAAACCACCATCGGACAAATGTTGGCGGAGTCTTTACACTGGGAATTTTATGACGCTGACAGTTTCCACTCACTAGAAAATATTGAGAAAATGCGGCGTGGTATTCCTCTGGATGATGCTGATAGAATACCTTGGTTACAAAGTTTGCAAACCGCTATTACAAATTGGTTACAAAACAATAGAAATGTTGTCTTAGCTTGTTCTGCCCTCAAAGCTAGCTATCGGCAATTTTTATTATTAGATACTGATATTAAACTAGTCTACCTGCAAGGGACATTTGAACTCATTCAAACAAGACTGCAAAAGCGTGAGCATCATTTTATGAATGTCGAATTGCTCACAAGTCAATTTGCTTCACTTGAGGAACCGGATGATGTTATACGTGTCGATATTTCCCAGTCACCTCAAGTTATTATACAAGTTATTAAAACAATGATAAATGTTTAATAACAAGAAGAATTTACATATTTAATGCTCCTGTTATATACCTCATTTATTTGCAAAAATATGTTATTAAGAGCAAGATTAAAAAATTTAAAATCACACACTAAAATTGAATACGCCCTTGCCAATTTTCTATCATCTTTGGACTGATTCCAGGTACTTTATCCAAGTCTTGTGATGAGACAAATTTTCGCTGCTGACGGGCGGTGATAATTTTTTGGGCTAGCTTTTTACCTACACCAGGTAAGGTCTCCAATTCTACTAAATTTGCTGTATTGATATTCACCACTTGAGTTGGAGTAAGTTCGCTGGAAGTGGGAGTTTTAATTTGACCGCATTGCTTTTGTTCTTGTTGAATTTGTGCTTGGACTTTGGTTGGGACACCGACTTGAGCTTTAGCATAAAGACGAGCAAATTCGCGCTCATAATGAGCAGCAATTGTGGGATTATTAATTACTATCAAAGTCTCATCATTGCCATAATTTGCTGCATCAGACCAGTTGTGAGAACCTGTAATTACCGTTTGGTTGTCGATAACAGAAAATTTATGGTGTAGCAGGTCTCCTTCTCGTAAAGTGGGTACACCCACCGTAGTAACTGGATTAGACCAAGGTCGATTATCAATTTCATATCGGCATTTATTACTCAAGGCAATTCCCATCATATCTAAAGCTTCGCTGTAATAACGATAAGCGAATTGTTTGTCAATTAATGCTCGAATTGAGACTTGTTGTTGATGACGTTTTTCTAATGTATTAGCAAGACGCTGTTCGGAAAAAACAAACAACGCCATATCAATAGATGTATTCGCTAAATTTAAGGTTTCATTAATTAAGCCGTTGCTGCTTTGAGTCCAAGGTAAGGTGTGTGAAGTTGGGGAAAAATGCACAGTAATTGTGTTGTCACCCAAGGTAATTTTTTGGGGAGGACGTACAGGTTTATTTAAACCAAATTTACTGTCTGGTTTACCGCCAACACCATCACCCCACATGAGGTTAAATTCTTCTGTGAACAAAGCTGCTAATTCTGGGCTATCAATGTGTAATAGGTTATTGGCATTTCCCAAACTTGAAGAATTAGAAAAATCCCCGAAAACATCGCTTAAGGTGAAGTTTGCCGAAGTCACAATTACTATGCGATTATCTACAACCACAAACTTATGGTGCATCAACTTACTACCTGCTGAACCATCAGCTTGATCATCTATCCAAGGAATTTTGGCATTTTGTAAAATTATCAGTGCATCCCTCTGATTAACTTCTTCAGGACTGAGTTGATTATCTTGATTTAGGTCTACAAATTTAAAGTATTCTTGATATCGAGCTTGTTCCCGTTCAGGTAATTTATTGACTTCATCTGGTGTCAAGTTACTCAAAGAACGAGTATAAGTATTTTCTAAAATTACTCTGACTTTGATTCCCGCTTTTTGTTTGTCTTTGAGGGCTTGGGCGATTCTCGGTAAACGCAATTCTTGTACTGCTACATCGATAGTAGATTTAGCTTGAGAAATAGCGTCAACAATCTGCTGTTCTAAGTTATCTCCCAGTCGAGTTTGTTGACGGTAAGGTTCTCGATATTCTGAGGATTCAGATTGATTAAAGTAAACTTTCACAAATGAGTCTTGCGGTAGAGGTGCAGGACGATTATTGTGAGATTGGACTTTTTGACAGGCTGTGATCGCCACTATCAAAAAAAATACCCAAAAATTACTAAATGCTGGGAAAATCTGCACGTTAATCTGCTACAAGTGGGATGGGAATGGACATATATATAATTCCCACATTGATGATTAATCCATAGTCAACAGTCAGTATTTATTCCCCTCTGCCCCTGCCCTTGCCTTATATGCAAATATATCTAGATTACAGTGCTACTACTCCCACTCGTGCAGAAGCGATCGCACTTATGCAATCAGTCCTGACTCAACAGTGGGGGAATCCTTCTAGTCTACATGAATGGGGACAACGGGCAACGACTATTGTAGAACAAGCAAGAGTGCAGGTAGCAGGGTTAATTAACGCTGCCAATCCCGAATCAATTATTTTCACCTCAGGCGGTACGGAAGCGGACAACCTAGCAATTGTGGGTGTTGTCAGAATGCAAAATGTGCCGCAACATATCATTATTTCTAGTGTGGAACATTCGGCTATTAGCGAACCTGCCAACCTACTAGAAAAATGGGGTTGGGAAGTCACTCGGCTGGGTGTGGATAATACAGGGAGAGTTAACCCCGAACATTTAAAAGCTGCGTTACGACATAACACGGTTTTAGTTTCTGTGATTTACGGTCAAAGTGAGATTGGCACAGTCCAACCAATTGCAGAGTTAGGTAAGATAACTCAACAACACGGGGCATTGTTCCACACAGATGCAGTGCAAGCAGTGGGACGTTTACCTATAGATGTGCAGCAACTACCTGTAGATTTACTCAGTCTTTCTAGTCATAAGCTATACGGGCCGCAAGGAGTAGGGGCGCTATATATTCGTCCTGGTGTGCAATTATCGCCTTTATTGAATGGTGGTGGACAAGAAAGGGGATTACGTTCTGGTACGCAAGCAGTCCCCATCATCGCCGGTTTTGGTGTCGCTGCCGAAATTGCCGCCGAGGAATTATCTATAGAGATACCACGTTTAATGAAATTACGCGATCGCTTATTTGCCCAGTTAGCAGATGTCCCTGGTTTAATCCCCACCGGCGACAGAGAAAATCGTCTACCCCATCATGTGAGTTTCTACCTCGAACAAGCCGACGGTGAAAAACTCAGTGGTAAAACCTTAGTGCGTCATTTAAACCTTGCCGGTATTGGCATTAGTGCGGGCGCAGCTTGTCACAGTGGTAAACTTAGTCCCAGCCCCATATTGTTAGCGATGGGTTACTCAACAAAAGCCGCCTTGGGAGGAATTAGGTTGACATTAGGACGTGAGACTACAGCAGCCGATGTAGATTGGACGGCGATGGTCTTAAAACAAATCTTACAGAGGTTGGTACCAGGAGAATTAGTGATTCATCATTAATCAAGCGTTATCCTCCCATTTCCTTGAATATCCTCAAAGGAATTAAAGTCATAGTCACTTCCAGAGATCAAGTTAGTTCATCGTTACAACTTAGTTGTTATAGTTATGTGACTTATAGTCCGTAGACATATAGTCTACGTCATTCGATTATACCCACAGATATTTAGTGGGTATAACATGCAGGAAGCTAAAATACTATTTTTGTTTGGCGCACATATTAAAAGAATCAGGATCACGAAAGGTTATAGTCAAGAGCAACTTGCTGCTTTTGCCGGATTAGATCGAACTTATATAAGTGGTATAGAAAGAGGACAACGAAATATTAGCTTGATGAATTTGGTAAAACTGGCTAAAGCCTTAGAAGTTCCCGCCAAGCAGCTTTTGGATTTTGATATGGAGGGGGACAATGGCCAGCAATGAAATCAATTTTTTAGAAGAAATTGCTGATAGCTATGAAATCAATAAAAACTCTGTAATTTTTAAGTACATTGAACGTAAAACTAGAGCTTCTGAAAAAGGAAGTAAGGCTCGACGTTCTTTGGGAAATTTGTATGCACTTTATGTATTAGCTCAAGATTATATAAATGATAATTTTGAGGGGTCAAGTTTTACAGAACTAATGCAACGCATGAAAACAATGCCATTTGGTTCAAAATTACAAAATCACCCTCTCGATAATCGATTGAATGATGAAGTAAAACGCCAATACAAAGTCAGTGATAATATGCTTCCTGTACAGCCTGCTAATCTTGGCGACGGAAGAAAAGCTAGAAGGATATCTGTTGATTTACTAGTCGAATATAATATGAATCCTAACTCTTCAGCCAGCTTCATTGTAGATGCCATAGATAGTTATATAACTATTATTGATAATAATCAAACTGCCTACTTGAACCAAATTGAAGCAGCTAATACTGATTCACAAATCGCTGAGTTGATTGCAGAGGCATTTCAATACAATTCAGATGCTAGACTATTTGAAATTATTTCATTCGGATTACTTTATTTACACTTTGCGAAGACAACAGTTTCTTTTTCTATAAATGGTAGAAATTTTTCAGAACAGTTAACTCTTTATCGTACAGGGCGAACAAACGCAAATGATGGCGGAATTGACTTTGTTTTGAAACCATTGGGTAATTTCTTTCAGGTAACTGAAACATTAGATTTTAAAAAATATTTTTTAGATTTTGACAAAGTAAATCGATTTCCAATGAGCTTTGTTATCAAAACCGATTTAACACAACAACAAGTAAGAGATAAAATCAAACAAGACTCTCTTCAGATATACAGCACTGAACAGGTCAAGGTATATCTGAATTTGTTTGATGAGATTTACACGTTAAATGAACTTAGGGCTATTCTTGAACAGGTTAAGGATTCTCATGATTCAATTTATAAATTGAAAGAAATCGTTGTTCAATGCTTTAAATTAGAATATGGATTGTTAGATTATTGAAGCCTGTTTCGGTCGTTCTTCTGATATAAATCTTGCTTTTTTAGAGAGATTTTTTGTTTTTCTTCTTTTTTCTTTAGCTAGTTCTTCACTGGTATAATCAGATGGCAAATTTAGCCGTCTAATTCCAATCTTTACGTATTCTTCGTTTATCTCAATCCCGATAGACTTTCTTCCTAAACGCTTGGCAACTGCACATGTTGAAAAACTACCACAAAACGGATCTAGTACTATGTCTCCAACATTTGAAGATGCTAAAATAATTCGTTCCAGAAGTGATTCAGGCTTTTGGGTTGGATGATTTTCGTACTCCTCCATTTTGAAGCGTACTCGTGCGAAATTCCAAACATTACCTGGTACTTTCTCAGTATTGTATGGTTGAGGAGGTTCTTTTCTATAATCAATTAACTGACGTTTTGCGCCTGTTTTAGCCTCAACCATAATATCTTCAGCATTAAATATATAGTTTCGATCATGCTTTGTTAGCATAAGTATTGGCTCATACATAGATCCGAAGTACCTTTTTGCCTGCATTCCTGAGCTATCATAAGCCCAAATTATTCTGCTTTTAATGTAGAAATTATTACGGCATTTAATATCAATATAAGGCATATTTTCTGTGCTATTCATTAGGTAGAATGTGCCATTAGGCTTGAGAATCCGATGGCATTCATCAATCCACTCATATGTCCAATGGAGAAACTCTTCTTCCGTCCAGTTTTCCAGTAAACCATCAAAGTCTTTTCCTATGTTGTAAGGTGGATCAGCAAAAATTAAGTTTATTGATTCTGATTCAAAGCGTTTTAAGTTTTCCAGAGCATCACCGTGAATAATAGTATGAAAATCATCTTTATATATTTTGGTGTTTAATTTAACTTTTGAAACCATGAGCAATGCCTTTAGGTATTAATTTTAATGTGACTTAAAGTCTACATCATTGACCTGAATATTTCAAGGTTTGATTCTACCCAGTGGCATTTGGGCAGTGCATATAGCGTTTCTGAATCAGGACTGAAAATTGAATTTCACCAACTCATTGGCCAAATTTTGATAATATTCTCAGCACTACCGCCACTAGCAAGATTACGCCCATCGGGACTAATGGCTACGGAATAAATGTATCCAGAATCGCGCTTTAAGGTGCGGATTATCTCTCCTGTCGTTAAATTCCATAGTTTAATTGTGTTGTCATTACTGCCACTGGCAAGAACTGTGCTATTTCTTGGTACATAGACAACAGAATTAACCTTGTCAGAATGCCCTTTTAGGGTGCGGATGGTCTTTCCTGTCGCCAGATTCCACAATCTAATCGTTTTGTCCTTACTAGCACTGGCAAGAGTTTTGCCATCTGGATTGAAGACTACAGACATCACCAAATCGGAATGTCCTTCCAAGGTACGAATTACCTTACTGGTTGTGAGATTCCATAATTTAATTGTTTTATCCCAACTGCCACTAGCAAGAGTTTTGCCATCTGGACTAAAGGCTACATTGGCAACCACATTGGAATGTTCTGACAACGTGCGGATTTCTTTGCCTGTTGCTAGGTTCCACAGTTTGATTGTCTTATCTAAGCTGCCACTAGCTAGAGTCTTGCCATCTGGACTAAAAGCAACGCTAGCCACTCCCTGAGAATGCCCTTTCAGATGGCGAATTTCTTTGCCTGTTGTGAGGTTCCACAATTTGATAGTCTTATCAGCACCGGCACTAGCAAGAGTTTTGCCATCTGGGGAGAAAGCAATAGCCCAAACCCATCCAGAATGACTTGGAAGAGTATGAATTTTCTGTTTAGTTTTTAAATTCCAAACTTTAATAGTTTTGTCATCACTGCCACTAGCTAGAAATTCTCCATGAGGAGAAAAAGCAACGGAATTGACATCGCTGGCATGACCCTTGAGAGTGTAAGGTTGGGTAGAAATTTCGGAAAATTTAGTAATTAACTGGGGGAGAGACTGTAAATGCCCAACACCCACTAACCCTAACAGCGCACTCATGGTATTTATGAGGAGTTGTTGTTTAAACTTACCATTGAGTGATTTCCGAGCTTGTTTTTTGGTTGTAGACGCGGTTAATGAAGTTGATGCAGACCAAGATGTTGAAAAGAGAGCAGACTTTGGTATTGTGGTTTTTAATCTTGAGAGTAGCGATCGCTGCTTGATCAAATCATTCATCACTTCATCAGCCGATTGATAACGCCTTTGAATATCTGTTTCTAACAGCTTGTTCAAAACCTTAACCAGATATTCACCTTCGTTTCTATCTGAATCTAAAGTGTTCCAATATTGCCGCCAGGATTCAACCCAACTGTAGCCTTGTTCTACAAATAAATTAGATGGGTTAATCCCCGTCAACAGATGAAAGCAAGTCGCACCCAGACTAAATAAATCACTCGCTGGGTAAGCTTTGCCATACTGCATTTGTTCAATTGGAGTGTAACCAAGTGAGCCAATAGTGGTTCCCAATTGAGTCTGCATTGTCGCTTTTAGCTGCTTGGCAGCACCAAAATCAATTAGCACTAATCCCCCATCACTCTGACGGCGGATGATATTCTGTGGCTTAATATCTCGATGAATTACCCCACGTTCATGAATATATTTCAATACAGGGAGTAAATCTAAGAGAAATTCGACAATTGTACTTTCGTTGTAAACTACCCCTTGACGTAATTCTTGTAATAGATTGTTTCCATTAATAAACTGTTGCACCAAAAATAGATAATTATCTTGCTCGAAGTAAGCTAATAGGGTAGGAATCTGGTGATGTTCTCCTAAATGTTGCAAGCGTTGAGCTTCTTGTTTAAATAACTCAACTGCTTTTTTCATAGCTGAATTTTCTTGAACTTTAGGTGCAAATTGTTTAACTACACACAATTCGTTCAATTTATCTATATCTTCTGATAGATATGTTCTCCCAAATCCACCTTCATCCGATAGCACCTTGATAATGCGATAATGCCCCCTTAATAAGGGTATCAATTGTGTATTGCAACGTTGGCAATACATTTTGCCATCGGGATTTTGAGGCATGGAGCAATTAGGATTCAAACAGCAAAGCATACTGGGAATCCGTGTACAGTTTGAGTATATGTCAATCCAACAGATATAGTTTTGCTATCAACCTGGTGCATTATGTTAAATCAAAAAATTTTATACAGATGTAACTAAGAGATTGAAGATGGAAGATGATTTTTTTCAAAAACAGTTAACATTTTCTAGAAATCCGATTTGATTATTGAAACAAATATCAGTGTTGGTGGGGGTGGTATTGCCCACTCTGGGTATATTTCAAAAATTAAGTATGAATCTTATCCCTGCTTAATATCAATTCCTATATGTGAGCTATATGTTCCTGATAAAGTATAGTGAAGTTATTGACTCCAAAAATCTAGTATTTTTTGTATATAAAGTTTCTTTCATAGTATAACAATAAACGAGGCAAAACAAAATTTGCCAATACTTGGATATTGTCCAGCATTAAAAGTAGATAAGGCTATCTATCTGAAGTTATATAAATAACTCAATACTAGCAGTATGAGGAGTGAAATTATGGCAGAACAGAAGAACAAAAATTATTGGCTCAAATTTAACTTAGCTTTGATTGTTTCCATGAGCAGTAGCTTAGTAGTTGCAAACTATACTTTGCCTATAAAGGCTCTTGATATCCATGAGAACTCTGGAAAACTGATAATAGCTAAAACCCCAGACGAGAGACAACCAGAAGCAGTACAACAAGCTATCGAGCAAATCCCTACTTCTCCACCGCCTGCAACTCCACAACAAAGCAAGCAATCAATCGAGTCACCCATTCCTGTTCGTGAATCTTCCAACTCAACAGCCTCTAATCCAACTCCCCAACCTAGAGAAAGTAATTCTGCAAATAGAACATCCACACCATCAAATTCCAACCCAACTTCTCAGCCGAGACAAACTAACTCTGCGCCTAGAACATCTACACAGTCCAACTCCAACTCTAGACAAACTAACTCTGCTTCACCGCAGAGAGGTCGTCAATCAGCTACAAATCCAGGTAGCCGCAATTCAACTGCCAAAATTTCCCCTGTTTCCCTGTCTAATCTTCCTTTTAGAGAGATTAACTTTGTAGATATCGCTTTTGGCGTACTTTCTAAAGGTGATTTTCAGTCCCAAGGAAGGTATTTTCATTTCTATAAATTCGAGGGAAGAGAAAACCAACTACTCCAAATCAGGCTGGGTGGTAGCACTGATTCACGTCGCTCCAGCAATTTGAGTCTCAGTCCGTTTATGTTCCTCCTTGATCCTGATAATAAAGTGATCTTAAAAAGAGGTAGTGTTGGGACAAATAGTGATCTTCAGGATGCGTTTGTCTTTGTAAGATTACCTGTCAAAGGTACTTACACAATTGTAGTGACTAGTCGCAACCCTGGTGATACAGGACGTTATAGTTTAGCTCTCAGGAATGACAGAGCCAGCTATATCCTAGACGAGTCGGCGGAACTGAATGCTCAAAGCTCAACCATTAAGCAAAATCGTAGTGCTTATAATGTGTCTCAGTTCCAAGGCAAAAAAAATCAGCTTGTCAGTATTCGTGCAGATAGTGTCAATGAAGAGTTTTCTCCTTATATAGTATTGCTGAATTCTCAAGGGAAGACTATTGCTGCGGATAATGCTAAAGATGGTCTTTATAGTGCTTTAATTGACCGAGCTAGGTTGCCTGAGGATGATACCTACTATATAGTTGTTACTTCCAATAATCCCAATAACCGTGGCACATATCGATTGACTCTTTTCTAAAAATTATTCCTCATAATATCTGCGGAACTTGGTAACGGGTAATGGGTAATAGTAAAAACAATTACCGTTCGACTGAAGCTCACGGCGGAAACCCGTTACCACTCAAGCCAACTACAAGTGATTATCCGGGATTAATATTATACACGCTCATACAGAAGAGTGTTTTGGCTTAAATAATCGACAACTTCTGAGAAAGCCCTAATTTGATTTTGATGTTAATTTAGGATTTAAAACTGGGAATACTATTTGTCTAAGCATAAAAAAATATTTAAAAACAGTCTTAAAAGCAGGTGAAGTGATGGTAGAGTCTAATCGGAACGACAAAAACAACTTTTTTTCTGCTCGCAGTCGCTACTACGGCCGGGGGAAAGCAGAAAATCTTACATTTAACGCTGATTTGCGGGAATTTGCTAACAAAATTGGCTATGTCACAGCCTTGGAAACATCCGGTAAGCTTTCTCCTGATGAAGCTTGTAAGCAAATTAAGTCTCTTTGGAAACAATTGAAACGTAGTAAAAAAGCTCTCTCGATTAGTAACGACCCACCAACATCACCTTGAAGACAAGGGTTTTTACTTGTAGAGGATGTTACGGCAAAATTAGCCAAGGCGATCGCTCAATTGGGTTAAGCTAGCAAATAATTCCTGAAACTGCGGTTATAAGGCGCTTAACCATGTTTTGGCGCGGTTTAATATATATGTTAATCTCTTGAGCTTTAGCTAGTTAGCGAGGCGCTATTTTTCATAAACTGAAACAATAGAAGTAAATGCTTGAGAGATAAATATATTATGCCGGAACTTCCCAACAGTTTAGAAGACGCGATCGCCCAATCTCGTGAAGCCGCTAAAGCAGCTCTCGCAGACGGTTGTAACCGCATCCAAGTCGAGTTGCTGTTTCCCGAACTCAAGTTTATGCCTGTAGCAGAACAGTTTCTCCCCTGTTTGGTAGAATACGAATCTCGCTTGAAAGTCTTCTTTGCTGACGCTGGTGCTGCTGCTTTAGCTCGTCGTGATTGGAAAGATGCACCCTTTCAAATTTTGGATATTGGTACGGGAAGGACTGCTTCTATTCAATCGAAAATTCAACCAGAAGATGAAATTTTCCTCTTTATTTCCCCCACTTCCGTAGAAGTACCCCAACTAGAGAAAATTTGTGAAATAATAGGCGATCGCCCGGCTATTTTCCTCAACCCTCGCTTAGAAGATGCAGGTACTGTAGGTATTGGTTATACAGCAAGACAAACCCGTGAGCGTTTCCTCAGTACAATTCAATCCTGTTACTACCTACGTCCTATTGATGACGAAACGGCTTTATTCCGTTCTTACCCTGGAGACTGGGAAATTTGGGTAGAAAATGATAGTAACTGGGCGAAAATTGCCAATTTACCCAAAAAGCCTTCAGGTGATGAAATAGATTTAATTCTTATGAAAGGACAACCACAAACAGCAGAAACAGATGCTGTACCTGCCAGAAAGCCCAGTGTTTTCAAAAGTTTACAACGTTTTATTAAGGCGTTGAATCGTTGAGTTAGGGGGAATGGGGATTGGGGACAAATCAAATTCTCTTTCATACCCGTTACCGATTACCCATTACCGGAAGAGGTAGGGGGGAAGGGAGCAGGGAGCAGGGGAAGCCCTTCCCCCAACGCGAGTGCGGAGTGGAACATCGGTACAAGCCCCGTCCCGGTCTTTCCCCTTGCCCCCTGCCCCCTGCCCCTTTTCCTCTTTTTGACCCATTCCCCATTCCCCAAACCTAATTCGCCTGCAATGGGGCATTCAAAGCTTTCTCAATGCGATCGCTAGTTTCTAACAAGTGGGCTTTGGTATATTCATCGTTGGTATTGACTGACTTGAGTTTGTCGTTTAATTGTTTAAGTTTATACCACGCTAGGGAACGGGCATCTTCAGGGACGTATTCTCGCCGCAACACCATACCAATCAAGATATCGAGATATTCTCGTTGCAAGCCGCGCCGGAGGCTAGTAATTTTCAGCGCCCCGGCTTTTGGTTTGAGAACTTCTGTCCAAACTCCAGTTTGCAGAGTATCAAAAAGCTCAGGTAATGCTAGTGATTTTTCTGGTAAGCTTTTGAGTTCAATATCCTTGAGACGAGTGAGGCGATCGCCTGCTAGTAATTCCCGTAATACAGCAGCTTGCAGGAATAATATTAAGTCATGAACGGGATAATCTAAGCGTCCAATTTGGGGAAAACTCCCCCAGTGATACCAGCGAGAAGGTGCTAATTTATTCAGTAGCTCTGGGGGAAAATTCAGGGCATCTTCTGCAAAAATATACTTTTGTAATGTTTTGAGTGCTTGCCGTTGTTGTTCAACAGGTACGGGTTCAAAGGGTAAGTGATTTGGGCGACTGGCTAGCTTAGTAGCGGATATTTCCCCAGCCTGTAGACGGTAGAAGGACTGCCCACCAATGTATTTTGTTGTGTAGAAAATATTCTGAAAATAGTTACTGAGAACTGAGCTAAAGCGATCGCTTAAATCACTATAACTTTCTCCCGGCATAGGGAAACGTTTATTGAGATTTGCCCACATCAACCGAGAATTATCTAATTGCCATTGGGAATAAACCAGCACGTTACCACTATGATCCCAAGCATCGGCGGTGGGGTCGAGGTCATACATATCCTCATCGGGAGAATAACTCAATTCCGGCTTATAAGATTGGCTGGCGATCGCTTGTAAAATCGGCTTTTCTGCTATGGGAGTTTTCGCGTTGGTTTGGGTATAACCGTACTGAATGGCCCAATCATCATAAGACCCGACCATACTGGGAAAATAGTCTCCCTGCGGTGTCCCTTGGGGGGCAATATTCGGTGGAATATAATCCATCACCGAACTTGTCAAACCTTTATGGCGGCTAATTTCTGGATTGTTCATCTCTTCTGGTGATAGCAGATTACTACCACGGAAGTTATGCCGCAAACCCAAGGTATGTCCTACTTCATGGGCAACAATTAAACGTAAATATTGATTGATATATTCTTGTAGCTGTTCTTGATTCGGTGCGTTGTTTTGTAGCAGTGACATGGACAAAGCCCCAAAAGCAAATTGATTGGCGGCTTCCATGCCGTAGCATAAGTCATAATCACCGGCTAGCTTGGATAAACGCTGCAAAAAACCATTTGGTCTTGGAGATTTTTCTTGGGTAGTGTTGTTGGCTTTTGCGGCTAAACCTTTGTTACAAAGTCCCCGATTCCGCATTAATGCCGATAAGGAAGTACGGGTATTGAGTTGACTAGGTTCTACAAGTGTGCTGTATCGATTTTTGAGTAAGCGGACAAGACTAGCATCAACTAATATGTCTGCATCCAAAATTTCTCCAGTTAAAGGATTAACGCGAGATGGCCCCATAGCAAAATAACCATCAACAGTGTTAATCCAACGAATTGTATTGTAACGAATATCGGCTGGGTCCCATGCGGCATTGTCTGGCATTTGTCTGGCTTCCACCGCATCTTGAAATCCCGCTTTAAGAAAAGCCTTGTTCCACATGAGTATCCCTTCTTTGACAGCTTCGCGGTACTGTAAGGGTACGGCGTTATCAATCCAGAAGACAATGGGTTTTTTGGGACGAGATAGGGGTGATTCCGGGTCTTTCTTTTCTAAGTGCCAGCGATTAATATAGCGGACAAAAGGATCGTTGCGTTCTTCTTTAGATAAATCTTGGTAAGCGGTGATAAAGTAACCAACCCGTTCATCAGCTATCCGGGGACGATAATTATTTTCTGGTAGTTGGGAAAGACTATAGTGAACCCTGAGGGTGAAGCCACGACTGTCTGGTACGGTCGTGAAATATAACATTTCATTGTTAGGGTTAGTACCAGTACTACTAGAGAAGTTCAAGACCGACTCAATCTCTAAGTTGTGGGGAAAGGTTTTGGCACTGCCAAAGGAGGACTGGTCTGTATTTGGAGTCAATCCTGTAAACAAAGATAATCCGGCTAAGTCTGCCAGCAGCAAGTCACCCAAGTCAATTAGCAAGGTTTTTCTCTGGGGATGGATGCTTTTGATGTCCACCGAGTAGAGAACAGAATCGCTAAACGAACGGGCGAGCGATCGCGCTTGTGGATCACCTTCCCTTGTGCGAAAATTCACATTACGCACCACAAAAGATAGTTTTTTGTCTACTCTCTGGAAATAAAATAAAAAGTCTTGTAATGGTAAACCACTGTAAATTCCTTGTTCGCCAATACCAGATTCTAGGGTTGCGGTAGCTAAGTAATTTTTATTTAGCTGTTCTGGCTTAATTTCTAGATATATTTTATTCTTTTCTTTATGACGATAGAGAGTAAATAGACCGTCTAGTTTTTCAGTATCTTTTACTACTTCATCAAAAGATTCTAAGTCATCCTTTTTTTCCGGCTTAGATTCTGTAGCAGGTTTCTTCTCTGGTTTATCTGTGGCTTTACCAATTTGTAGAAATGGTTGCTGTGCCGCCTTTTTATGATCATTCACCACCCAAATAAAGGGTTGATCCTTGACCTGTTGATTTTGGTTAATTACCCAAATTTGTTCTGGTCTTTGTAGTAGAGGCTGATGTGATTGCTTGATAGCAGCAGAGGAAGAAAGAGTGTAAGCAGGGTGTAAGGGTGTAGATATATAGGGGTGTTGATTGGTTATGGGTTTTTGAGGCTTAGTTGTTATATCTATAATTGGAGAATTTTGCAAATGTTGATTAACTATATCTACAGGTGATAACTTGGCGTTCGCTGTTGCAATTCCTAAAAATAATCCATTGAACAATATTAAATAAAAGGTAAATTTTCTCATCTAGTTTATTCCTGATAAGTATCGTTAATTATTTCTCATGCGCTATGAGCGTTAGTTAGTTGTCTGTTCACCGGAAAAGACACAAAACTACCTGATGGCTAGCAATTAGCTTCTCAGTTTGGTGAGGAACAGCATTTTTTAGATTTTTTGTGCTGTTTTGTTGTAGTATTTTTCCTAACAATCGTCTTTGTAGCAAACAGTACGTATTATTTTTACATCTGTTTTGGTAGAGTTAGCGCCTAAAAATAGAATTATTTCCTTAAAATAGCTCAATTTCCCCAATTTTTGAGAACATATAGCCTTATCGTCCTCTTAAAGATTAAATTTTCTACCGAGAAAATCCTTATGTCAGGTGTTGTTGATGTAATTTTAATTTTAAATACTTGGATTTATTTTATACTAAATATTTATGTTCTCACAGCACCAAACCATTGAATTTATCTATATATTTCTACCTTGACAATTTATTATTAATGGATAAAAAAATGTCACAACTACCTCATGTTTGGAAACTATTACAAAATTATGTTCGGGGTACAAGGTCAACAGATAGGCCTACAACAAAGTATGTAGGTAGTCGCTCATTTTTACCTCTGGGAAAATACCAACAAAAACCAGCCAAAGATGTAAATTTTTCTCAAGTTAATTTACAGAAAGAAATTTTATGTGAAAGATTACAAATCAGTTTAGAGGCATGGATAAGAGAGGATAGTAGGGGGCAATTTTCAACTAGTAGTAGCCAACTCCAACAAGAGATTTATGATTTACTCGGTAATGGTGCATTAACTCCAGAAATAGTCGAAAAAGTTATAGAATTGCTTATCTTTGAAAAAGAATTTCGCCCAGAGTTGCTATTTCACCGCCTAGAAGACTTTTATCAACGTTGGTGTCGAGGAGAATTTATCGATGCGCCACCAAGCGAGAACTTACCTCAGCGAAAATTGATGGAGATGGCAGCACAAAATCAGGGTATTGGACTGAGGCAGATTGATATTTACGCCGGGCTTAATGTCCTGATTTTACTTCTAGAATTACACCGCCACGCCCAAGAGCAAGAAGAACTGCGGCAACAAATCAACTTTTATCCTTCTTCCCCACCAGATACAGACAGCTTTTTCACCTCCCAACTACTGCGGGTAATTAATTATAGCGATGCCATTGAAATTGGCAACTTTAGTAATATCGTGGGGGAATTTCTCCGGGGTGGTAACTTTCAAGGTGCATACCTGGGAAACGCCAACTTGACGGGAGTCAACTTCAGTGGTGCTAACCTCAGTGGTGCATACCTTGGTGATGCCAACCTTACAGGGGCAAACTTCCAAGGTGCTAACCTCACAGGTGCAGACTTTGGTGATGCCAACCTCAGCAGTGTTAATCTCAGTGGTGCCAACCTGAGTAGTGCCGACCTCAGCAGCGCTAACCTTACAGGCGCAAACCTAAGCGGTGCTAACTTGGAACGTGCCGACCTCAGCCGTGCTGACTTGAGTAGCTGCATCCTCAACGATGGCGAATTCAGCCACGCCAACCTCAGTGGTGTTAACCTCAGAGATGCCGAACTCTGTCGGGCTAACCTCAGCAACGCCATCTTATTTGGTGCTAACCTCAGTGATGCCAACCTCAATCATGTTGACCTCAGTCGCGCCGACCTTTGTCGTGCAGACCTGAGTGGTGCAGACCTGACACACGCCACCCTCAACGGTACTAACCTGAGCGATACCATTCTTTTTAGTACTAACTTAAGTGATGCCATTCTGGAGGTAGCTGACCTCAGTTATGCCAAACTCAACGGCGCGAAACTCAACTACGCCAGACTCAACGGCGCTATGTTCTTAGGTGCAGACCTCAGTGGCGTAGATTTAACTGGCGTAGTTCTCAACGATGCCGATTTGAGTGGCGGAATTCTCAGCGAAGCCGACCTCACAGGCGCAGACCTCAGCGATGCCATACTTTTGGGTACTGACTTTAGCTTTGCCAACCTCAACAGTGCCAACCTCAGTGGTAGTAACTTGAGTGGCGCAATTTTGAATGGTGCAGACCTCAGTAGTGCTAACCTCAGTTATGCCATTCTCGATGATACAGACATAAGTGAAGCCAACCTAGAAGAGATGACATGGGGAGAAATTCAGCAATGGGAAGGTGTACGGGGTTTGGAGACAGCACTGAATTTACCGGAGGCGTTGCGGGAAAAGTTGGGAAAGAGGTAAATCAATTCAAAATTCAAAATTCAAAATTCAAAATTCAAAATTCAAAATTCAAAATTCAAAATACCTCACTGGCGTGTCTAGAGTTTAGTAGGGTGCGTCAGTGCGATAGAACCTAACTATACTCAGAAATTATCCATACTGACGCACCCTTACATTTTGGATATTTTTTGGCGTTGCTGATTAAGGGGATGATTTTTATCGGGCTACGCCCCACTAACGCTAACACGCAAAGGCGCATTCGCCGTAAGGCGTTCCCGAAGGGTAGGCGCAAAGGTGTAAAAAGCAAGGATTCATCTAGAAGTTCCCTACTCGGCGCTCCTCAAAATGCTACACTAAGCTCGAATTAACGGTAGTTACACGGGTGTGAGTGGATGGGCAAGCGCTTCTGGCAAACTTGGCAAGAATTTAGGCAGTCATTTTCAGTATCAGAAAGCCTAAGTACAAGTGTCGAGACAGGTAAGGCAGTGTTGGAAGCTGCCAATACTCTCAAAGAAGAGGGTGATAGTATAGAAATCTTGCAATCAGTCCTGCAAAACTCATCTTCTTTATTAGATGTGTTGTGTTCGCCAATGGCGCAGGTGATAGGTGCAGGGTTGCCATTTGTGCCAATTGGCATTGCTTTGTTAAAGTTTGCCCGTGACATAAATCAAAAAGACCCATCTTTAGAAGACTGCTTTTTTATAGTTAGTCAAGCGGCTTATTTGGAAAGCACCAAAGAAATTTTAAGTTTAAATATATATCAAAATTTTAATTGGGATGCCAAGTTAGATATTAAAGCCATCAGTCAGCAAATAGAAAAGCTCAATGATGTTGAATTTAATTCTGATGGTGCGAATAAAGCAATCAGATGTTTCCATGAATCACCTTTAGCTGAAGCTTTCAACCGGGTCTTATTAGCTAGATTAGCAGCAGCAAATATTTCCCCAGGACTAGCGGAAATTTTAACCCAACGTGTGGCGCGGAACACTCACCGCTATATTATTAAAGCTTGGATAGAAGCGGGTGAGGTGATAAAAACTTTAATTCAGCCTTCCTTGGGTGATTGGCAGAGAGAACAGGAGAGATTTCAGAGTATTGATAGTTATCTAAAAACTCATATTGAGCAGAAACCTTTTGAATTAGTTTTTGATGAAAAATTTGCCTTTAAAGATATTTATGTACCTATCAAAGCCAAGCCTGTAGATGCAAATGGCAAGATAGATGAAAAAAAAGATTCATTCAATTTAGAAATTTGGGCGAAAACGATTCTGTTGAATCCCGATAACTTGGAACAGGTCATGTTTATCCAAGGAGGCCCAGGTAGAGGTAAAAGCGTTTTCTGCCGGATGTTTGCTTATACAGTGTGGCGACAATTACATCCAATTTGGACACCAATTTTAATTCGCTTGAGAGATATCGATACTTTTGAAACACGGTTAGAAAATACTATTAAAGCCGAATTAAAACTGGGTTTTATTCAAGGTGATGCTAACTGGTTGACTAATGCTAATACTCGATTTTTATTTATTCTTGATGGTTTTGATGAACTGCACATTGAAACGAGAAATAACCTCAACTTGGGCGACTTTATTAAACAAGTAGCTGGATTTCAGAAGGAATGCAAAGATTACAGTGAAATGGGGCATCGAGTTATTATTACTGGTAGGTCGATGGCTTTACAAGGTATTGCTGATTTACCCCGCAATTTAGAACGGGTGGAGATTGTCGAAATGGATGGACAACTCCAACAGCAATGGTTAAATAAATGGGAAGCCTTACAAATAAATAAAGGTAAAACCATCGCATTTGAGCAGTTTTTACAAAGTGATAAATGCCCCGATGAAGTTAAGAAATTAGCTCAGGAACCTTTACTGCTCTACTTATTAGCGGCAATGTATCGAGATGGGAAGTTAGATATTCATAAGTTAGAGCAAGCAAGTGATAATCGCACCGCTAAAATTATCATTTACCAAGAAGCTGTAAATTGGGTACTGACTAAACAGCGTTCTGAAGCAGATGGGACTGATTTAAATATTGAGTTCACTAAACAAAAGCCGGAGGATTTAAAACGCATTCTCATGGAAGCTGCGGTTTGTGTTGTGCAGTCTGGTGGTGAATTTGCTTCTATGTCGATGTTAGAAGCACGTTTACAAGAAGATGAAGCAGCGAAGGCTTTAATTGAAAAAGCGAAAGAGAAACTGGGGAATGAAGCACTGAAAACGGCTTTGGCTGCATTTTACATTCGTCCGGCGGAAAAACAAGAAGGCGGGGTTGAGTTCTTCCATAAAAGTTTCGGTGAGTTTCTCTTTGCTGAACGCCTGAAAGCACGGCTTAAGGCTTGGACGCAAGATTATGATGCAGATGAGGGGAGACAGCCAATTATTTCTGAAGCTGTGATGAATTGGGAAATCTATGATTTACTCGGTTACGGTGGGTTAACACAGGAAATTGTAGACTACTTGATGGGGTTGTTAACTGAGAGTCAAGATTTCCCGTGGGTGGAATTATTTAAGCGGTTAGACAAGTTTTACGGTAAATGGTGTCAAGGGAAATTTATTGACACGGCTGAAGAGACTTTACCCCAGAAGAAGTTGCGACAGTTGCAAAGGTATGGAATTCAAGGGTTAGGTCAGCGTCAGGTGGATGTTTACGCTGGGTTGAATGTGATGATTCTGCTGTTGGAGTTACACCGCTATGCTCAAGGGCGAGATGAGCTGAAAGCAGAAATTGTCTTTTATCCATCTGGGAAACCGCAGGAAGATAATTGGACAACTCAATTACTTTGCATCATTAATTATAGTGATGGCTTGGGTTTAAGGAACTTTATTAAGATAGTTGGCAAATTCCTCAGAGGCGCAAACCTCAGTGGCGTATCCCTCAGAGGCGCAGACCTCAGTCTCGCAAACCTCAGAGGCGCAGACCTCAGTGGCGCACACCTCGGTGGCGCATCCCTCATTTTCGCATACCTCAGAGGCGCAGACCTCAGTGGCGCACACCTCAATGGCGCATCCCTCAATGGCGCATCCCTCAGTGGCGCATCCCTCAATGGCGCATCCCTCAATGGCGCAAACCTCAGTGGCGCATACCTCAATGGCGCACACCTCAATGGTGCAAACCTCAGTGATGAATTTTTGGGAGATGTCAAATGGGATGAAAAGACAAACTGGGAGAATGTACGAGGACTAGATACAGCGATTAATATGCCAGAAGCGTTAAAGCAACAGTTAGGACTGAGTTAGATTTGTGATTAACTCCCTGTGCAGCTTGCTCTCAATATATAAGGTTGAGTTGCGCTGTTGCTTCACACGATGAGATTTTGATTTATGTGGGAGAATAACGCTCTGCTTTGACTTTGGGTAGAGGAGAATGTATTTGGAAGAACCCCTCTCCAAACCTCTCCCCGACGCGGGGAGAGGCTTAAAATCGTGTTTCTTTGGTGGTTAGTAATTCGTGGTTGGCAAAAACGTTATGGTAGGTTGGGTGGGGTGATAGCGCATCTCAACAAAGTTTTGATTTGTCTGCGAGAATAAAAGACTCGTTCACGAGATTCTGATACTCGCGCACGAGAATAAAAGACTCGTAGGCGAGATTTTGATACTCGCGCACGAGAATAAAAGACTCATTCACGAGATTTTGATACTCGCCTGCGAGAATAAAAGACTCATGGGCGAGATTCTGATACTCGTTCACGAGAATAAAAGACTCATGGGCGAGGTTTTAATACTCGCGCACGAGAATAAAAGACTCATGGGTGAGGTTTTGATACTCGTTCACAAGTTTTCATGATTAATAAAACAGATATATAGCAATTCCTAAGCAAGTGAGGTACAGATTTTATTCTTTTTAAACGCGGAGGGGCGCGGAGGAAAACGCAGAGGGGCGCGGTGAACCAGCGTTGTAGGAGGGTCTCTCTTCGTAGACGACTGGTGTTAGCGTAGCGGTAGCGAGTTTGCGTTCGCTTTTAGCGTCTCGTAGAGAGCGTCACCCGAAGGGAGATTGCCAAATTTTATTAGTGGTTTACTCAGTTTCTCAGCAGATTGGCAAACGCTATATCCAAACCCATATTCTGTTTGGCTTTCCTAATTTTGAGTTTTGAATTGGTATTAATTACCTCTGTCGAGGGTGTAGGATAAGGGCTGAGATTATTTATGCTGTTAATCCAGTCTTTAGCTACACAACTATAGGTTAAGCATTATGCCAGCATTGCAGAGACTAGAACGCTTTGGAAATCACTTAATTCTGGGTATTTCTGGTACTAGTTTGAGTGATGAAGATAAACGCGCTCTGGGTGAATTGAAACCAATAGGGGTAATATTTTTTGCTAAAAACTTTGTAGATGGTGTACCTTACGAGGTTTGGCTGGAGACTTTTCAGGAGTTACATAGCCAGATACAAGAATATACAGAACGCGATTCGATGTTTTTTTCCTTAGACCATGAGGGAGGACGCGTTGTCAGGACACCTTTACCGATTACGCGATTTCCTCAGGCGTTGTTGTTGCGATCGCACGCCCGCGAAGTAGCAAAAGCCACGGCAATTGAATTAAAATCTTTAGGCATCAACTTATCTTGGTCACCTGTAGCTGATATTTATTCCCATCCGCAAAATCCGATTATCGGTTCTCGCGCCTTTGGTAATACTCCTGAAACTGCGGCTACTGGTGCGCGGGAATATTATTTGGGACTGACAGAAACCGGAATTGTGGGATGCGCCAAACATTTCCCTGGACATGGTGATACTAGCAAAGACTCCCATGTGGAATTACCAATCCTCAACCTGACTCCAGAGGAATTACAAAATCGAGAACTTATACCCTTCAAAGCTTTGATTGAGGAAGGGATTCCTCTAATTATGACTGCCCATATTTTATTTCCCAAAATCGACCCAGATTTACCAGCTACCCTATCCCGCCCCATCCTCAAAACTATACTGCGGGAAGAACTTGGTTTTCAGGGTGTGGTTGTATCTGATGACTTAGACATGAAAGCAGTTTCCGATATGTTTATGGAACGTGGTACAGTTGCACGGGCTTTTAATGCTGGCTGTGATTTATTTATTGTTTCTCGCAATATCCATGCGTCTTCTATCGAGCGTACATATAAAATTGCGGAAGATTTTGCTGATTCTGTAGCTAATGGTAGCTTGGCTGAGTCAGTAGTAGATTCCGCCAAGGAGAGAATCGAAAGACTATTGACGGTAACTCCAGAATATTCTGTACAGATGTTAGATAAAGATACTTTAGTACGTCATGCCGAATTAGCGATCGCTTGTTGTTTTTAAGATTGTGCCTGAGAGTTTATTAATAAAGTAAAAATACAATACTCTTACTCTTGTGAGTGGGGATTTGGTAATCAGTAATAGCGGCAGTTACCTATTACCAATTACCAACACAAAGCGGCGGCTTTCTGTAATTAAGCTTTGAGGTTTTTTAACTCCATTTAGGGGTCATCGAGCCAAAACGGGAAATTGTACGCTAAGGAAATGCTCAGACTGCTAAACGCCTACTGTGCTTTGCTTCTAGCAAATACTTGAGGGAATTTTTCAGCTAATGGCTCAAAATCGGCTTCAAGACGAACTTGCCCATAAATGATAGTTGGCGTTCGTAAAGTTATGAACCGTAGAATAAGCTTTATAGGTTATTTCATATCAACAACTTGCCCAAAAATGGTTATTTTTGGCAATTCCACCTTGATTATTGATCTTTAATATTTGGATGTGTTTGCCCCACAGGCACTACCTCTTGCCATTTTTTAGTTTCGTCGAACTCATGTTTTTTAGCAACATAAAAATCACTGCTAAATTCATTTTTCTCGGTTACACCATTAATCAATAAACCTAAAACCTTTTGTCCAGAACGCTCTAATGTATCTTTAGCAGCCCAGGCACTACCCGAATCAATTACATTAGGTCTAGATACTAATAAAATTCCATCCGTCATGTGGCTTAAAGTTAGGGAATCAGCCGCAACAAGCAGAGGAGGAGCGTCAATAATCACAAAATCATACTGTGATGAAAAATCAGCGATTAATGCAGCCATTCGCTTTGAATCTAGCAAAGCCAACGGATTGGGAGGTCTGACACCTGCTGTCAAAACATCCAAATTATCCATTACCTTAGATATAGCAGTAATAAATTCTACTTGTCCAACAAGTACTTCACTTAAACCTACTAAATTATTCAATTGCCAGAATTGATGTTGAGATGGAGAACGCATATCTCCATCGATTAATAAAACTCTACGTCCTAATTGAGCGATCGCAGCAGCTAAATTAGCTGAAACAGTAGATTTACCTTCTCTAGGTAAAGCACTTGTTATTACTAAGTTTTTGAGAACTTGATCAGAACTCAGAAATCTTAAATTAGCTTGAATCATGCGATACATTTCGCTAGTCAATGAATCAGGCGTATCTCTGACAGCTACTTCCAGATTAGTTAACTCTACATCCCGATGGGAAGATGTTATTTTCTTCGTAGTTGCTGAAGGAATAATTCCTAGTAAAGTATATTCAAATATTTCTCTAATTTCTTGAATTGTTTTTAGGGATCTATCTCTTATTTCTAAAAATAAAACTGTAGTAATTGACAAAAATATCCCAAATAAAATACCTAGCAATATAACAATTATTTTATTTCTGGAATCTGGTTTATCAGGAACCAAAGCATTAGCAATAATCCTCGCACTTGCAGTATTTTTACTTTCTGCTAGTCTTAATTCTTGAACTTTAGTTAATAGAGTCTGATAAGTCGAGCGAGCACTTTCAAGATTTTGTTCTAATTCACCTAAATTTTGTTCTAATTGGGGTATAATTCGTAAGCGTTGTTCGTAATCTGCACGAGACTTAGACAAAGAATTTAATTTTTTAATTAAACTCAATCGTTCTTGCTCCGATTGCAAAAATTCTCTAATCATACTTTGCTTAAGTTCACTAAGTGGGAACTTTGTCTGTGGTAGTTTTACTTGACTACCAATAATTTGGTTAGTTTGTTTTTGTAATAAATCTTGCAGATTTTTTTTGTTAGTTTCCAAATCAACTATTTTCGGATCGTTATCCAGAAATCTACTACGTTCTAAAGCGAGTTTTTGTTCTACTTGTTGAATTTGAGTTAAAATAGATTGAATTGCCTGGGATTGAGAGAGATCATTTATAGCGATCGCTTGCTCTACATCCAGAGAAATTTGCTTGCGGAGTGTATTATTTTTAGATGTAACTTTTTCTAATTCTGAACTGACATTAGCAACCTGAGTATCTAAATTGTTAATTTGTAAAACTGCTAATTTAGATTCTTCTGCAAGATTGACGATTTTATTTTGCTCTTTAAAACTGCGTAAGGCTAATTCTGCTCTTTGTAAATTTAATTTGGGTTGATTTAATTGTTGAGCAATCAGCATTCTGGTCTTTTCAGCTTCTGATCTACTTGTAAGAATACTGTTCTCTAAATATAAGTCCATCACCTTGTTCACAATCGCTGCTCCTTCTTCAGGATTACGACTTTTATAAGCCACTCTTAAAACATCTGTACCACCAATAATTTTTAAAGTTAGTCCAGATTTGAGAGTATTAGAATTTAAGGGTTTACCTTGTTTGTTTTTCAGATTTAGCTCTTCTATTACCTTGTCTAGTATCATCGGAGAAGAGAGAACCTCTATCTCAGTATTAATAGGGTTTTGGCTAGATACTAGTGATTTAAGATCCCCTTCAGCTTCTGAACCACTAGCTAATAAATTTTGACCTATGATCTTAAAAGATGGTACTTTGAATAAAAGTTTTCCTTCTGCTTCATAGGATGATTTCAGCAAGGTGGTAGATAAGGCACTAAGAGCAACTGTTACCGTAAAGATATTAATAGCTACTAACCAACGACGCTTCAGTCCAGCAAAATATCTGCTTAAATCTAAATCTATCGATTCTTTTGATTGCATAATTTTATTCTATGAAGACTCTGTATGAACGATGTTAGTTTTAAAACTACAGTAAATATAAAAATCTAAGTGTTTCACAACACAACCAACAAGAAAAATTAGTAGATTATTCTTGTAGAAGTCACTCCTCTAAGTATTTTTACATAATTTTACATTACATGATGCTTGGTGGTTATTTTTTAAGGTAATTGTAAAACTTTATTGATGTTATTGTGTTGCTTAGATTCATACACAGTGATTCAAACCTTAAATACTGTTGTACCACAAGTAACGTAATAGATAGATTGAATGTCAGAACAAGAAAATATAGAAGAAAATTAGGTACATAATTATGAATATGAGTAGTCAAGCGTATCGGGAGTGAACAAACCACCGATTGGAGAATATAGATAGGATAAACATTTTGCCCGCACCATTCAAAACAACGCACGATTTTGCGAATACGTTTTTTCCGGGGATATTTCCAAATATGTTTGAGAATAATAAATATATGAATTGGTATAAGACTATAAATCAGATATAGAAAGGATGGAGGAAATTTATGAGCTTGAATTAAAATTCTTCCATTATCTATTAAAAAAACAGGATATATCAATATTATGTTTAACAAGAATGAAAATATTAAATATCGCAAATTAATTCTTAATTCCTGTTGTTTATAGAATGCACCTAGTAGACAGATAAACAGGTAAAATAAACCAAAAAAAATAGTTTTTTTGAAATGAACAATTTGGTTTATTTCTAAATACCATAGAAAATAAAAAACCAATAATGGCGATAATATAAGAATAAATTTTCGTTTAAAAGACCTCATTACATAAAGTGCTATACCTAAAAATGGTAATACTAATAAATATGTACGTAAATACCAAAGATTATAATCATAACATCCTAAGGTGGTATACAACCAAAATTCACTATTAGGACGCAATTTCAACATAGAAATAATAGCTGAAAATACATCGTTCAAGTTAAAATGATTTTTAGTAAAGAGTATATTTTTTACAGGTATATTTATAATTTCAAATAAAGTAATTTCTAAATACTTGAGGATTAAATATCCCAATGAAATAAAGATAATAAGTACTAAACTAATAAAAACATATCGATAATACAAACTCAAAAATTGTCTTAGTGATTTTTTTAAGGACGAAAGAAAATTAGAGGATTTAGTCAAATAGCCAGATATGAAAAAGAATACGGGAACATCCATCAAGAGAAATAATTGTTGTATATTATCTGAAATATAGGAATCACCAGACCAAACTATTGTATGAATATTGATTACCCATAAAATAAGTATTCCTTTAAAAACATCAATAAATGTATCACGTTGATTTTTCATGACTTATTTAATCTTAAATGAGTAGTAAAAATTACAGTTTATCCAGACTTAAATCTAAAAAAATAATTTTCGTTTATGGAGCCAAAATCACAATTATATTTATGACTGAAATCTGTGATTTGTTGAGTATTTTCATTTAACATAAAGAGTGAATTATTGAAATATATTCTAATCTTTAACTTCTATTTGAACTCATAGGCTCCAATATCATATCCTGAACCTATAGGTCTTTTTTGACCATTAAAATCACTACTAGCTGCACTCATTGATGTACCTGCGTCAATCACAGGACTTGTGGCTTGCAAGCGAAAATTGGCAACACCATGAATAATAGATGGATTAACAAAAAGAGGATTAAAGTCAACTAGATTATTTTTGCCCAAACTAGCATCAGAATGACCATCATTGATTAAAATAGAGCCATTGTATGACAAGTTATAATCCCATTTGTTATTTTGAGAATAATCATCTACAAAAGTTTTTTTAGACTTATTTGCAGCGTAGGCAATGTTGTTATAAAAATGCACATTAGATGAAAAATATGTACTAATTTCTCCATTAAGAGTGCCTTCCAAGTTATCAGATTTCAGATTTTTAAAAGTGGTATTGTTTCGGACAACAACATTATCACTTTGAAAAACATGAATCCCTCTGCCACCATTATCAAAAACGATATTATTTTCTATCAAAGTCCAAGCAGTGTATTTTGATGTTTGCCCTTGACCTTGAGTATGTCGAAAATCATCAATGATAATACCGTTACCATCAGTAACTTTACCATTTTCTCTCGGTAATTTATTTTCATTAAAGTAAGATATATTGCCTCTAATGATATTGTGAAATCCAGGTTTATTATCGAATGCTTTAGCTTGATAAATGGAGATGCCACTACATTGATAAGGTGCTTTGAATGCGTTTCTATAAACAATATTACCTTCAATGTAAAGATAATCCGTCTCTTGACCAGAAATTCCTCCACACCCAGAGTCATGAATTTCATTGTTGATAATTTTCGTATGGTGGTTACCATTACCAACATGGATTCCAGAGCCGAGTTGAGTAGAAGTAATTCTAAACCCAATTATTTTGATGTAATTACCAGAAACTCTAAAAGTACCGTCTTGAGTTCCTCTAACAAATGGCTTGTGTCCAGGAAAAGCTTGGAACACAATCCAATTATTGGGATTTCCAGATTTAGTTACTGTAATGTTTTCGTCATAAGTACCATTTTTCACATAAATAATATCTCCCTCATTTATTATTTGATTAGCTTTCTGTATTGTCTTAAATGCTAGATTTTCTGTAGTACCAGGATTGCTGTCATTTCCAAGACTTTGATCAACGTAGTATGTTGTACCTAAACTTTGACTGACATCTCCGTTTCGACCAAATTCTTGTGCTTCAAACTCTGCCCATAGATAGTTGTTTTTAATTGCTTCCTGATTTAATGAATCTCCATTGTTAGCATTGACAATTTTGCTAACATATATTGTGGTTAAGCCAAAAATCAGAATGGTAAAAACACCCCATGTTAAAGATTTGTACCTCATCATAAAAAAAATGTTGCTTGATTGCTGTCAATATTTTGAACACCTCTCTGAGAATAAAACTAAAATTATTTGAACTTTAATTTTCTAGAAGCTAATTGCATCATAAAGAACAATACAAAGCGAGGATTATGCTTAAAATACCTCTTCCATAACCTTTTTGGTTCCATTATGAGCCGGAAAAACCACTCCAAACCTATGTTTTGCATCCAGCTTGGAGCTTGCTTAACACGACCCGAATGAAAATCAAATGCTGCTCCGACACCAAGCATTACTGCTGGAATAATATTCTTATGTTCTGCAATCCAAAACTCTTGCCGAGGACAACCAATACCAACAAATAAGATTTGCGCTCCTGATGCGATAATTTCATCGGTGAAAGCTTCATCTTCTTCTGGTGTAAGTGGACGAAAAGGCGGTGCAATTTGAGAAACAATTTTAATGCCTGGGAACTGATTTCTTAAAAATTTACTGAATGCGGCCAGACTTTCTGTTGTACCACCATAAAAAGCAACAGGAACACCTAAATTTGCAGCCGCATTGCACACGTGTAAAGTGAGAGTTGGCCCGTATACCCTGGAGGCATTTTTGATGCCAAGAGCTTTTAAAGCCCATACCAAAGGCATACCGTCAGCTGTAACTAAATCAGTATTATTAACTACTCTTGCAAATTTGGAATTGTCATGAGTTTCCATTGTCATGTGAACATTAGCAGCAAAAACAGACTTGCTTTCTTTGTTAGCTGACCAAGCTAAAATTCTTTGGGTTGCATCTTCATAACTGGTAGCATCGACACGCATACCCAAAATATAACGATATTCTAAGGGTAATGTTTCTTTAACAGTTAACTTCATTTTGATGAATCTCCTATCTTAGTTAAGGTTAAATGTAAACAAAAATCTCTGCATTTTATGGATTTAGTTATTGAATAGAATTAATATTTTGATTCCATTTCTGTTGTTGAATTAACTAAATAATTACTACATTTAACTGCCGAGAAATAAGTTTCTGATAAAGAATTTATGTAGTGTTTAACGTCAAAATATTCAACACTATGGCGGGCAGCGTTACCTAACGCAATCCTCATATCTTCGTCATTAATAAGTTGCTGCATGGCTTGTACTAACTGTTGTTTATTTCCTGGTTGCACTAATATGCCGTTTTGATTGTGATTGATCACTTCAGGTATGCCACCAACAGGTGTCACAATCACAGGTAAACCGCATGACATGGCTTCTAACATTGACATAGGCAAGCCTTCGTTATATGAAGGTAAAACAAAAACATCTGCTGATGCTATCAGAGCATCTCTTTGTTCAGGATTGAGCCAGGCGCTAATTTTTACTTGAGCTTCAAGACCTAATTCTTGAATTAGTTGTTGAGCTTTATCTAAATCTCCATTACCAGCTAGAACCAATTCAGCAGATTTTTTATTTTCTTCGGGTAGGGCTGCAAATGCTTTAATAAGATCAAATGCGCCTTTATCTTGCTGAGGGAACTTCATAACAGATTTTGCTACGTCTAGCGCACCACCACGTTTACCAATTCTTCCAAGAAAGACAAATCTTACCGATTGTTTTTGTCGTCTTACAGGAATAAAAGTTGGCATTTTTACAGGATTATGTAGTACGGAAATTTGATTTTTATCAAGATTAAATGTTTCTAAATAATAAGACTTCCAACTTTCTGATAGAGCTATAAATTGACTACATCGCCTAAATAAATTAGATATAATTTTTTGCAATGTCTTAGGAAGATCGGCAAAAAATTCTTGATATGTTGCGCCATGAGCATGAAGAATAAAGGGCTGGCGAAAGCTAAGAATTATAAGGACAAGAATTAGTTTTCGGAAAGTACTGCCTCTCTCAGCGAAATGAATATGGACTAAGTCTGTTTTTCTTTGTATCAGGTTTTGTATCAGTATTTTAATTGATCGTAGAAATACGAAAATATTATGCCGTCCAGATCCAGGTGCAAATGTAGCAACATGAGTAATTTGTAATTCTGGGAGCGCATTTTCGATAATCAGTTTTTCAACTGACGTAATCCCACCTTGGACATCTAAACTAGCACCGAGCATTAAAACTTTTAGAGGAGACTGTTGATAATAGATTCTATTCATAAACCTCTGAAATCTTAGGTAGTAAAAACACAAAAATATTACAGCATTTTGTGTTTTTTTTGTGAGTAATTAATCTTCTTTTTATGCTTGATTTTGGAAGGAGTTGTTTTTTGTTCTTCACATATTCTTAGTGATAGTAATATGGAAACTTGAATCACAAAAAAGAAATTATTTTGGATAAGCAATGTACTTTCTGTGAGATTTGATAACACAACATACACAAGAAAGACTGCTGGCCAAAATCCATCTGATGTTTTAACTGACCTCACATAAGCTAATGCCCTGAGTAGACCTTGTAAATAATCAATTACATATAGTGATAAGCCTACTAATCCCAATTCAAGGCAAAGGTCTAAGTAACCATTGTGGCTATTTGGTGGTTTCCAGCCAGAGGAGTACCAAATATCGGCGGAAGGACCAGTCCATCCTAGCCAGAATGCACCATATCCATAACCAAACCAAGGACGTTCGGCTATTTTATCGATGATCAAAGGCCAAAAATTAGTTCGTCCAGTGAGTGTTAAATCTTTGCCTAATAATGCTGCTATGGCTTCAGCATTAGTAGTCATTAATATATATGCAATAGTACTTAATGTTGTGATTCCCACTAACGCGGGGATCATAAAGTTATATCGCCACCTTAAAATCCGAAATAAAAATAATGAAAGACTTAAAGTAATAACATTTATAAAAGGTGATGATGCTTTTGAAGCAATAATTAGCCAGAGCGATGCTATAAACCCTCCCCAAAATAGCCAACGCTTTTTTTCTGGTTGAAGAGCCAGAAGTAAAAACACCATAGCACTGGGAGCCATAACTTTCCCAAGAACGTTTTTATGGTTATATATTCCTCGCCATGTGCCGAAATGCACTCCAGCCATACGACCATAGTTTCTTAAACCGAAGGCGAATAAAAAACTACCTACGATCGCTATGCCAAAAGTCCATGCTAGTAACTGTAATTGTTCTTTTAATGTGTAGCGACTGGCTAAGTAAAGGGGAAATAAAAGTGTACCTGATAAAGCGATGACGCGACTTTGTGTCATTGCAGGTACATCAGACCAAAATATAGAAAATATAGCTACTAGGAGTAAAAGCCATATATACCAATCTTTATTAATTAATTGAATTACTTTTTTCCAACGCACAACGAGTAAGGCGAAGGTAATGAAGTAAATGATTAAAAATATGAATTGAATTAAGGCAAAATCAGGAGCTGCAATTGAATCGTCACCTTCACTTGCTCCCCCTGACAGAATCACAACCAGAGGAGCGCCTGAATAATGGAGTAGAGACAGAACTGTAAAAGCTTTTTCTGCAAATAGGAGATATTTTTTCATTTGGTCATCAAAGATGTACTCTTGGCGGCGATCGCTTGGTGGTAAACTTCGATTGTTTGATCTGCAATGTTTGACCAGTTCAAGTCTTGTTGACAACGCTCTAATGCGGCGATTTGCATCTGACGTTGTAAGTGAGAGTCACTTAATAGCTGAATGATTGCATCTGCAAGAGACTGGACATCACACGGTGGTACTAGCAGTCCGTCTTGTTCATGTCGGACTATTTCCCTCAAACCGCCAATATTAGAAGCAATTACAGGAGTACCCATCGCATAGGCGATCGCTGCTACACCGCTCTGTGAAGATTCAATGTAAGGTAGAACAACAGCCGCACTTCGTTGAAATAAATTGGCGACATTTCCGGTAGGGATAAAGTTATTGAGAATTTCGTAGTGTTTTTTGTCTGCATCCTGCAATAATTCACTGACATTTTCTCCCCGTCCAGCAATGATAAGTTTGACTCCGGGGATGTGTTCTGCAACTAAGGGGATAGCTTGCAGCAAGTATTTTAGACCCTTGTATGGCCAGATACGCCCGAAAAATAGTAATGTATGAGGCTCACGAGGTGCTATTTGACCACTTGACCAACTTTGAAACAAACTACCTAACTCTCCGTGAGGTAGGACGTTAATTCGCTGTTGAGGTAAGCGGAACTGTGTGATGAGGATATCTTGAAGTGACTGGGAGTGGACAATTAGTTGTTGGGAACGGTAGAAAGCTATTCTGCGAGTATATTCAGCGCCCGGTGTTAAATCGCGATCGCCTGGGTGACGATATATGTCATGAATTGTAGTTACCAGAGGCGGCATTTTACTGAATAACAGAGTTAAATCATACCAAGGATCGTTAGTTTCTTGGACATGGAGTACATCAGGGTTTATCTCTCGAATCATTCGCATCATTGCTGTTATCACCTTAATGTTGCGAGGATCACGAATGCGGGGTTTTTTAATTTGAATTACTCGAATATGAGGATTAAGAACATCTTTGCATTGACTATATATTTCTTCTGAATGAATCAGTATTAAATCAACATATTTAACTAAACTATTTGCCAATTGAATGGTATATTCACTAAAAGCAAAATGTAATAAAACGACTTTAATTCGATGCTTACCCATTTTCGTTAAATTGTAATATTTTCAATAAAATTTCTTATTTCTCGTCTGTATGTTTTCGCAAAATATACGTGATTCGATGTAGAAATAATTCTTGTAAGATTGGCATTGATGCCAAAGGATATAGAAGAATTGAGGCTAAATTGATTATTTCATTTTGAGAAATATTTCTGCCAACGTTACCAATTGGCTTACAAGTTTTTAGGACTATTTGCCAGTTTTGTGTCTTGATTATTTTTTGAAATTTAGCAACTGTAGTACCATTAATGGTATTACATTTTTCCCATGATTTCAATTCTGATGAATGACGATAATACCAATGAGCTTCTTCACCACGCTCTTGCAAAATTTCATAATACGCTTGCATCAAAATTTCACCCTTAAAAAGGTAATGTATGAAGGGGATTTTTGTCACCAAGTCTAGATGGTGTCCTGTAGGGTGATAGTAACCGGGAAAAACAACACATAAAACTCCATTTGAACCCAGAACCCGATCGCATTGAATCAGAGTTTTTTCTACATTTTGGAGATGTTCCATAACGTTAAAGGCCACAATTGCATCAAAAGTTTTATCAGCAAAAGGTAGTTCCTCTCCTTTAGCTAGTAAATATTTAGCATTTATGTTTTTCAATCCAGCAAATTGCATTGCTGCATCAATATATTCATGTTTGACATCAATTCCAGTAATTGATGCCATGTTAAATTTCTCAAACCAGGCTATACCTCTGCCTCCATTAAAACAGCCCAAGTCTAGGACATTTTTATTTTCTAAATAGGGAGTTAGGTCTTTGCCAAAATAATTACATAAAGAATAGGCTTTTTCACTTTCATAACTACTTTGGGAGGAATGAAGCATAATTTCTTTCCTCTTATGATGTGTACCGTTGACAAAAATAGAATGATTGAAAACTTCTTCTAATTCTCCTACATAGATATCAGGTGAGATAGGGAAATTTCCAAATCTCTTCATGATTAACTTAGCGAATTTAACTTGTATATTTGTATTTTGACTATTAGCAAATTTAGAATTTCTAGCTTTCATATTATTATTAATTATAAATTCTAAATGCTGATTTATCTTGTAATATATAGTACTTAACTCTGCGTTTAATTATACCTGGAATTTTCATAGAAAGATGTATAAAAAAATAAGGATAATTGAAAATTTCGTGCAAAGCAGATAGCCATAATTTCTTCTTAATTGGTTCAACAACTCGATGATAAGCTAGATTTTTTTGTAACACTGCAAGATTATGAGATAAAGCTTGTACTAACTGAGGATTTTGATAGACTAAATTCTGTTCTTTGATGAACTCTTGCACTTTTTTACAATATAACTCAAGAGTTTTTTTCTGATTAGAAGATACTAAGGAACCTTGACGGCAACGATAGTAATAATATGGCTGTGGGACGAGAACAAATTTAGCTCCCATAACTAAACACTGCATATCCAACCAGAAATCTTCCCCTACTAAGAGATTTTCATCATATTTGATATGATTTTTGATGAGGAAATCTCTTCTAAACATAGGCTTGGAAAGACCAAGACGCAAGCCTTTTTTGCCGTAGACATCTGTTTTTACAAAATATACTGGATCAATTATTTTTAAGTTATTAATTATTTCTCCACTTTCACGAATGGCTGTACTCCACGGAAAATCTTGACCATCTTGTACAAGATATAAATCATCAGCAACAATGTCAGCATTCTCTGAAGTTGCTACTTGCCATAGTTTTTCTAATCGCTCTGGTGCATACCAATCATCTGCATCCAGAACAGCAATCCATTTACCCTGAGCCACCTGAAGAGCGCGGTTACGCGCACCACTTGCGCCAGTATTTTTGGAGTTTACAAATAATTTGATTCGTTGGTCTGTAAAACTTTTAATTACATCTACTGTGCAATCTGTGGAGGCATCATCTACCACAATTAGTTCAAAATTGTTCCAGGTTTGGAATAAAACAGATTCTACTGCTTTGGCAATATAGACCTCTGTATTGTATGCAGGAATAATTACGGATATATCAGGTTTCATATAAATATTTTCTTGATATATTTTAAAATTCACCCTTTACTAAGAATTTTTTTGTAGACAGAATTAAAGCCTCCAAATTGACGAACAGCCAACAAGGAGATTAGCATAATATAGATGGAAAATGCAAAAATTAAAATCCATGCAAAATTCAAATTAGTTGCTTTAAGTAAGAAAAAAATAGCAGTCATAAAAGTGGTAATCAACGAAGGACGGATTAAAACTCGCCGAAAATTTAGGGAGAATAGACGGCGATAGATGATGTATCCGAAAAAAGACAAATTAGTATAACTCATAAACAGACTCATCAAGGCAGCACCCAATAATTGATATTGACCAATTAAAACAATACCTGATACACCTCCTACTAAAGTAGTTAATACTGCTTCTATTAAGTTAAATCTTTCAAAGCTATTTGCTATCAATAAATAGCCAAATATTCCCGAAAAGCTAGTTGAAATCAGTGCAAAAGAAACTAGTTTTAAGGTTGTTGCTGCTTCTGTAATACCTTGATCTTTGTATACCAAGGATAATAAGTCATGAGAGAATAATAAAATCCCTACAAAGAACGGTAAACTCATGCAAAGTAAGATGTTAATTACATCTTCTGCCACTTTGCGTTGTTGATTTCTATCTATAGCAACAGCTTTGGACATACTAGGGAAAGCAGCCAAAGCTATACTACTAGAAACAAGAATAAAGGGCTGTAAAAGCTGTATGACTGCCCCATAAATGCCAACTAAGACTTCACTACCTAAAATAGATAAAATAAGTAGATTTAATTTGCTCGAAATAATACCTATCCCTTCAATAGCAACAAACGTGCGGGCTGCTTTGATAGTTTTCCAGATAAAATCTTGCTTAATGCGCCATTTAGGTTTAATTATCTGAGTCAATAATAACCATTCAATTACCAAAATCAAACATTCAGAAAATAGTAAAATTCCGGCAATATACTCAACTCCATAATTTAGCTGAATCGCCCAGATCATCACCAGTAAACGGAGAATATAAACTGGTACAGTAGAAATAGCAATTAAGTGCATTTTTTCTTGAGCTTGAAAAATTGCCTCCGTGATGTTGGAAAGGGCAAAAGGTACAATAGTCAAGCCCATAACGTAACAAATGAATGAAGTATCGGCATTATATGGTAGTAAAAATACTACAACAACTAGGGCTAAATAACCAATAATGCTAAAAACAAACTGTAATAAAGTACCGCTTACTAGGTATTCTGATGTTAATTCTGGCTCACGAGCTATTTCTCTAGTAAACAAGGTCTTAAAACCTTGAGATATAAGATTCACAAAAATGTAGTAATAGCTGAGAGCCAAAAGATATTGCCCTAAGGAGGAAGCGCCGAGATTACGAGCTATAGCCGCAGTTAATACAAAGGTTGTAATCCCTTGTGTTAACTTATTTACTAACATTGATAGAGAATTGACTACTAGTTTGCGTTGTCCCGACATGAGAAATCAGCCTTTGTTGAAATTTATTTAAATCATCAGAAAGCAAAGTATTGTCTGTTAGCGATCGCTCTAAACAGATTTGCAATTGTTCTGTCAATTTTTGGACGTGGGGTTCTTTGAGTAACCTGCTGTGATCTCCAGTAAGATGATGAATCTCTAAACCTCCCGTGACTAAATCATGCCATCCCAAATCAATATTGTCTGACAATTTCACTGGCTGTATGCTAGAGCGAAATAAAGTCATTGCTCCTGCATACGGTTGAGCTGTGTAATTTTCATAAGCTTGTACGTTAGCATCTATAACATTGACAATATGAGAGTTTTCCAAAACTTCTTGCCAATCTTGAATTAAAACATCTCTGGTATTTTTATTTTTTAAATACCACTTCAACCAATTGCGGATATAAATCAACTTCTCTTGGGGTTGAAGTTTCCAAAGATTATTTACATGAACTCGGACAAATTTAGTCAATGATGGACGAGTTATCTGTAAGTTAGGACAGCTTGTATCTAATAAGGCTAAGAGTCCTATTTTTTGTCCTTGAGTGTATAGTTGTTGTGCCATTTCATAGGCTACTAATCCACCAAAGGAATAACCTGCAATGAAATATGGCCCATTAGGTTGAATGCTACGTATTTCTTGAAGATAGGCGTTAGCCATGTCTTCAACTCGGTTCAGAGGAGCTTGCTTACCATCTAATCCCAAGGACTGTAGTCCATAAATGGGTTGTTCTTCACCTAAATAACGAGCAAGGGTAGAATACTCTAAAACGTTACCACCAATTGGATGAATTAGAAATAAAGGTGGCTTAGATCCATTGAGTTGGATAGGAACAAGTGAAGACCATGAAGTTGAGCATCCTTCCTGTTGCAAAATGTCAGATAATTGCTGAATTGTCGGTGCTTGAAAGAGGATAGCTAGGGGGAGATTTTTACCAAAAATAGTTTCAATCTGAGAAAACATTCGTAGTGCTAAAAGTGAATGTCCTCCCAACCCGAAAAAGTTGTCTTTTAATCCTATTGGATGTTTACCTAAAACATTTTCCCAAATTTTCGTTAACTCTATTTCTAGCTGATTGCGAGGAGCTACAAAATTAGCTCCTGATTTTTGTTTGATGAAATTAGGCTCTGGGAGAGCGCCACGATTGACTTGCCCGTTGGTATTGACAGGTAGAGATTCTAGGAAAATAAAGTCTGAAGGAATCCAGTAATGGGGAATTTTTTGTGAGAGAAAAGTTTGTAAATCATCAATTGTAGGAGTTTGTTCTGGTTGAGTGACGAGGTAAGCTACTAGCTGCTTTTCGCCAGAAGTTACTTCAGTAGCAATAACCACGACTTGAGTTATGGCTTGATGTTGATGAAGTAGAGCTTCTATTTGTTCTAAATCAACACAGACACCACATATTTTCACTTGGTTGTCAGTGCGTCCCAAATATTCAATATTGCCATCTGGTAGGTAGCGGGCTAAATCTCCAGTTTTATACAATTGTTCATGAGTATTGTCACTGAAGGGATGAGGGATAAATCTCTCAGATGTCAAATCAGTGCGTCTGAAGTAGCCTTTAGCGACACCAACACCACTGATGTAGATTTCTCCAGGAGCGCCAACGGGTACAGGTTGCAATAGTTGATCGAGAATGTATATTTGAGTATTGGCTATGGGTTGACCGATGAGAATTTCTGTTTCACTACTAGCTGTTTGTGGATCGTAAACTGTGGCAGTGAACGTTGTGGCGATTGAGCCATAGGCATTGAGCCAGCGTGTTTGTTTCCCGACCAGTTCTATCCAACTTTCATAAGCAGTACGTGAGACTTTTTCGCCGCCAACCATTACCAAGCGTAAGCTTTCAAGTAAAGGTGCTTGAGAGTTTGATATTTTTCTCAGTATTTTATACCAAAAGAAAGTAGGTAAATTGAGAACTGTAATCTGCTGTTGGGCGATGAACGAAAAGAAATTTGTGATTGAGTTTTGGGTGGTTTGGGGCTGAATAACTGCACTAGCACCATTCATCCAACAGGGGAATAGTGATTCGATAGTTGTATCGCTACTGATACCAGAAAACACTAGGATGCGATCGCCTGCGCTCACTTCCCAAAGTTGATGAATAGCTACAGCATGATTAACTAAATTGCTGTGGCTCATGGCGATCCCGTCGGGTTTATTTATCGGATTGAGTGTATATATTACACAGGCGAGATTCCCAGATGTTACCTGAGTGACTAAATTTTGCCGACTGTGGGGGGCGATCGCTTCTTCATCACTATCCAAACAAATAATGCTGGATTCGCACTCAGGTAGTTTCTCAGACCAGGACTTTTTAGTTAACAATAAAGATACATGAGCATCATTTAAGATGAAAGCTAGAGCATCCTGGTGGGATGTTGGGGTGATTGGTATGTATGTTCCTCCGGCCTTGCAAATACCCAGCAATCCGACAATCATTTCCAGGGATGGCTCTAAATATAAACCAACACATATCCCTGCACCTACCCCTAATGTCTGCAAATAATGAGCTAATTGATTGGCACGTTCGTTGAGTTCTTGATAAGTTAGTTGTTGATTATGCTCAATTACAGCAATATTATGGGGAGTGCGTTGGACTTGAGCCTCAAATAATTGATGAATGCAAACATCTTTGATATCCGCAGTTTGGCGATGATTCCACTCAACTAAAAGCTGATGCTGCTCTGGCTGTGTTAACAAAGTTAATTCGGAAATCGGACAATCTGGATTAGCTACAATACCTTCAAGTAAATTCTGGAAGTGTCCCAACATCCTTTCTATGGTACTGGACTCAAACATATCTGCATTGTAGTCAAATACCATGCCCAGTCCGTTATCCTGTTCCCGTAACACCAATGTCAAATCATATTTGGTCTTGCCATGATAGATGTAACCAAACAGGGAAGTAATCTTCAAATCAGGCAACTCCACCGATGCCATGCCACGACCATTCGACCAAGGGGGATTGAGGGAAAATTTCACCTGAAATAGTGATGAGGTGCCGCGATTGCGTTGCTCTGGTCTGAGTTCTTCAATTAACCGTTCAAAGGGTAGGTCTTGGTGGGCATAAGCTTCTAAGCAATCCTTACGTACCCGACCCAACAATTGGCGGAAAGTTGGGTTACCTGCCAAGTCACTCCGCAAGACAAGAGTATTAGAAAAAAATCCAATGAGTCTTTCGGTTTCCACCTGCCCCCGACCAGCACTGGCAAAGCTAATAAGCAGGTCTTCTTGCCCAGAATAACGGTAGAGTAGTAGCTCAAACACCGTCAGTAGAGTCATAAAGAGAGTTACACCCCACTTTTGACTCAATTCTGTTAGGGCATAATTCAGAGATTTTGGTAGCAGTAGGGCGGAGCGATCGCCCCGATAAGTCTGCGCGCCAGCAGGACGAGGGCGATCGTAAGGTAATTGAATAATAGGTAAACTGCCCTCTAGTTTTTGCTTCCAGTAATTTACTTGGGACTCTAAAACCTCTCCTTGTAGCCACTGATGTTGCCAGTGAGCAAAATCAGCATACTGTAGTGGTAAAGGAGATAATGGAGATGCTTTTCCCTCTGCCAAAGCTTTGTAGATGGTGGTCAAGTCCTGATAAAACACATCAGATGAAGCCCCATCACAAACTATGCAGTGCATATTCCAAATTAGCAGATGCTCTTGTTCGCTCAACCTGAGCAGTAAGACTCGCAAGATGGGGCCGTTAGCCAAGTCAAAGGGTCGATGAGCTTCATTAGTTGCTAATCGGTAAGCCTCAGCCTCCCGTTCTTCATCTGATACTGACTGCAAATCAATTATTGGCAATTGTAAAGAAATATCAGGAGCGATGAGTAGAGTAGCTTTTCCATTGACGGCGGGGAAAGTTGTCCGCAAAACTTCATGACGACGGACGACTTCGTTAATGCTTTCTTCGAGGATGGTAACGTTGAGGTTGCCTGTAAAACGCACCACCACTGGCATATTATTTGAGGAACTATCAGGTTCAAACTGATGGAGAAACCATAACCTTTGTTGACCAAAAGAAAGTGGTAAGCTGCCGTTCCGTTCACAGGATACGATTGGAGGAATTTGAGAACTGGCTACTGTGGTAATTCGCCGCAGAAAGTCAATGATTTCCGCTTTTTGAGACTTTAACTCTGTTAGCAGTTCTGGGGTGAGGCTGTCTTTTGCTACCCGATAGCGTAGGCGATCGCCTTCCAGCCAAAGCTGCACATTTCGCTGACGTAGCTCAGATAGGAGTTCATCCAATGTTTTCATAGCTCACCTTCCTCGTAATCATCTGCGGTTTCAACTCCAGTAGCTTGAACGTTCTGAGTTGCCCAACGCAGAGTCTCTACTCGTTCTGCTAAATCTGCCACGGTTGGTAGTTCAAATAAGTTGGACATCAAGATTTCTACTTGCAGGGCTTGGCGCAGTCGAGAGATGACTTGGATGCCTACTAGAGAATATCCACCCAGTTCAAAAAAGTTGTCGTAAATTCCCACCCGTTTGATATTGAGAACCTGCATCCAGATGTCAGCAATTTGTTGCTCAATGGGAGTGCGCGGTGCGACATAATTTGCTTCTAATTCTGGACGAGAAGAATCAGGTTTTGGTAGTACTCGGCGATCAACTTTGCCGTTAGCATTTAGTGGTAAAGCTTCCAGTGCCATAAAAACCTTTGGCACCATATATTCTGGGAGTTGTTGTTTTAAAAATTGACGTAATTCCGAGATGATTGACAAGTTATCTTGACCAGTTTCTGCAACAAAATAACCAACTAAGAGTTTCTCTCCAGGAGTATCTTCTCTAACAACTACAACAGCTTCTTTGACTGCTGGATGTTGCAAAAATGCGATTTCAATTTCACCCAATTCTATGCGGAAACCACTGACTTTTACCTGATTATCAATCCGACCCAGGTATTCAATCTCGCCATCGGGTAAATAGCGTGCCAAATCACCACTTTTATATAAGCGTGATTGAGGATCTGAGCTAAAAGGATGAAGAATAAATCTCTCAGCAGTTAAATCAGGGCGATGGAAATATTCTCGCGCTAGACCATCCCCACCAATGTACAGTTCACCTGTGACCCCAATGGGAACTGGTTGTAAATGAGAGTCTAATATATAAACTTGGCTATTGGCGATCGGGCGACCAATAGGAATAGAAGCCCCTGGTTTTAGTGGTGCTGTGATGTCATAACAGCAAGTAAAAGTTGTGTTTTCCGTTGGTCCATAACCATTAATTAATTTACAGTTCTCTACTGTGCTAAGGAATTTCTGGACGTGGGAAACTGATAAAACATCACCACCTGCTAATAGTTGACGTAAGGGTTTTAACGCATCAATTTTTTCATCGACTATCAGATGAAATAACCCAGCCGTTAACCACAGAGTTGTTACCTGGTGTTGTTGAATAATATGCTCTAATTCGTCTAAAGATGGTGTGTTTGGAGGGAATATTACTAGTTTTCCACCGTTGAGCAAACAACCCCAAATTTCAAAAGTTGAAGCGTCGAAAGAGATGGGGCTAATTTGCAGAAATACTTCTTTATCGGTGAGGCTGACATAGTTAGCTTCTTTGACTAATCTAACTACGCCTTGATGAATAACACTGACACCTTTGGGCTGACCTGTAGAACCAGATGTGTACATCACATAAGCCAAGTTATTGGCTGTGACGTTACTAACGGGATTTTCTACTGTTGTTTGGTTGATCGTATCCCCGTCGGTATCTAGACAAATTAATGTTGCAGTGTGGGTAGGTAGCTTTTCAACTAGATGTTTTTGAGTCAATAATAATTGAATCTGGGTGTCTGCCAGCATGAAAGCCAGGCGTTCTGGTGGATAACCAGGATCTAGTGGTACATAAGCGCCACCTGCTTTTAGGATGCCTAAAAGACCAACCACCATTTCTAAGGAACGCTCAACGCAGATACCCACCAGAACGTCTGCCCCTACTCCTAGTGTTTGCAGATATTGCGCCAATTTATTGGCTCGAATATTTAATTCTCGATAAGTAAGTTGTTGCTCTTGAAATATCAAGGCCACAGCATCGGGGGTGCGCTCTACCTGTTCCGCAAATAACTGGTGTATGGATTTATCTTGGGGATAGTCAGTTTGAGTCTGGTTCCATACTGCTAATAACTGTTGCTCAACGGCTGGTAAGATGGGCAACTTAGCAATAATTTGATCGGGGTTAGACACTATACCCAATAGCAAGGTTTCCAACTCTGCCAGGCGACGGCGGATAGTATCAGCATCAAATAAATTAGTGTTGTACTGACATTCCAGTGTCAGTTGACCACGCAATTCTGTAGCGTTGATAAACAGTTCAAAATTTTCAAATGAGCGAGGATTAGAGAAAAATTCTACTTCCAATCCAGCGAAGGGTAATTTATCACTATCCAATCCTTGATCAATATTGAATGTAATTGGCACTAAAGGAATCCGGCTAGAATCCCGTGGCAGTGACAGTTTTTTGACTAGGCCACCAAAGGTAAATTGTTGATGATCGTAGGCATCTAAGATGGTGGAACGTCTAGTTTGTAAGTAGTGACTAAAAGATTTTTGGCTATCTATCTGAGTCCGCAGTGGTAATAAATTTACACAATGCCCCACAAGATTATACTGTCCTGAGGCAGCTTGTCCGGCGGCGGGAATACCGACAACTAAATCTTTTTGCCCTGTCAAGCGATGTAGCCAAACTTCAAACCCTGCCAAAATAGTTGTCATAAAGCTACAACCAAATTTTGTTCCTAGTTGTTTGAGGTGGGTAACTAGTTCGGGTTTTAATTGCCAGTCTTCACGGGCAGCGTTAAAAGTCCTCAGTGGTGGACGGGGACGATCTGTAGGAAAGTCTACTACGGGTACTGAGTCAGAAAATTGCTCTAACCAATATTGTTCTGTGGCGATCGCTTCTGATGTTTGTTCTTCTTCTTCCTGTAAAATAGCGTATTCACTAAATTTGTCTGGCTCTTCTAAATCAGGCGTTATCCCTTGCAGCAAATCAGAATATATCTGACCCAAATCAGGCATCAGTACCCCCCAAGACCAACCATCACAAATAATATGATGGGCAGTTAAAGTAACTAAATGTTCTTGGGGATGCAATTTAATTATTTTTGCTCGAAATAGTGGGCCATGTTCTAAATCAAAAGGTTGTCCTACTTCTCGCTGTAAGATTTCAGCTACTTTTATTTCTCTCTCTTGAACCTCTAAATTAGAAACATCAATAAAAGGAATATCAATTAGTAACGAAGCCACAATACAGAGTGTACTACCATTAGTACTAAAGGTTGTTCGTAAAGCCTCATGACGTTGAACTAGCTGTTGGATAGCAGATTGAAAAGCTTCTAAATTGAATTGTCCTTTTAAGTTTAGGGATTGGGATTCGTTATAAGCACAATTAGCAGCACTCCCCATCTGTACAGATGCCCAAATTTCTTTTTGAGATTCGGTAGCAGGGGCAGTTAATAATAATTCACCATCTGCAAATGGATCGAAATCAATAGCGGTCAATTCAGTTTGATTTTCTATAGGTAATATTTTCATAAAACATCGTAACTCTTGCTATGAGAGTAGGCTAATAAATTTCAAGTTGGCTCACGCATAAAGAAGATTGTATTTTACTCGTGAGCTATTAATGATGAAGATATTGTTTTATTGTTTAGTTAAAAATTTATATTTTAAAGAATTTCTCCCAGGTACTTCTATAAAGTTATGAATTAATGATGCACTGCATAATACTATTACCATAAATATACCCAAGGATATCATAGATTGATATTCGTTAAAAGTACTTCCGAAAGTAACATTAAACTTATAAAACCAAAAAACTTTTAATGCTTCTTGAATAAACCAGTGAACCATATAAATAGAGTAAGATATAGTCCCCAAATATACGATAAATGATGATTTAAGAAATTTTGTCATTACATTATTTTTGTTAACGGATAAAGATAAGATAAGTAGCGAAAAACCCGGTAAGACTATCCAGTCGTGGATACTACGAATAAGACGCGAATCATCCCAGTTAAAATTCATAATCAAAAATATCCACAATAAAGATACGATGGCTAATAAATTGTTATTCCAGTATTTTTGATAATTGCCTTTGCGATATAACTTATAAGTAATAATACCAATAATACATTCTAGTCCACATCTAGCTATTGAAGGTATTCCAATAATGCTGTCTAGATTACCTCTGGTTAGTGTGACCAAGAATAATAATGTCAGACTAAAAAAGTAAATTAACAAATCATCTTTCTGCTGATTGTTTAACAATTTAATCAAGAGGGATGGAAATATAAAGTAAATAATAAATTCTACACTAATTGACCAAGCTGGTTCATTCCAATAGGTATTACACCAAAATAATGGTGGACAATTAAGAGCGAAAGCTTGCAACAAAAAAATGTTAGCAAAAAGTGCAGTTAAATTAAATTTTTCTGTAAAAGGATCAGCATTTGGTAAAAATATTTTTATAATCTCTAATCCAATAAAAAGAATCAATATAAATATATGTAGGGGATAAATCCTAGCAAAGCGCGAAAATAAATATGAGCAGTATTTATGTAAATTGACTCCAGATGAAAAATGATTGATGTAAACATGAGTCATAATAAAACCACTCAGGATGAAGAAAAAATCAACCCATAAATAGCTGTTATAGAAAAAAGCACTATAGGATGACAAAATTACGCCTGTTTTTGGTAAGGCATAGTAAGAAAAATGAAGTATTACAACTGATAAAGCTGCAATACCTCGTATAGAAGTCAGAGGCTTAATATGTTTTACATCGTTGGTCATGAAAGCTATATCTCGATGAACTATTAACAGTCTGTTCCTCATCTAAATTTACATCTAAAACTATTGAAGACGTAAATAGAATCCTTGATAGTTACGAACCAATCTCTCAGGATGAAAAGGTATAGCACAGGAACGCTCTAATTTCCAATTATCAATTAATTCATATCCAATTGCTGAAAGTGATGCAATAAATTCGTGGCGATTTTGAATTTTGTAAGGACAAAAAGCATAACCAATATTTTGTAGTGTAATAAATGTTTCTCCGTCGTAAAATGGTACTTGATTTATCAAGATGTGACGAGGTTTTTTCTTCAATTTATTCAACATCTCTGCCAATGATGGTTCTATGTATTGAAGAGTCCCGCAAGTAATCAAGATGTCTGAATTTTCCGCCTGGGAAAAATCTACAGTAAAAGATAAGCCTGGGTTATTGCCTTTTTTTGCTAACTCCTCTCCTGCGTTAACTACTTCTGGAATATCACATACTAACCATTGCAAATTGTGAGGATATTGCAAAAACTTTTTGGAAGTATAGTAGGCGTGTCCTACATTACCACCGAGGTCAAAAACAGTTGAACTATTTCTGAATGCAGACGCAAGCCAGACAAGGATTGGATAATCCTGACTATTAAACTCATTAGCCTCCCTGGCTGCTGTTAATTTTGCTGCGGATGGATGTTTACTAATTTCAGGCTGGTTGTAGCCAGCTTTAGCCCCTTTTGGAGTTGCCCGCAACGCCTCAGGAAAGTTACGATAAACGCCCCGGCAAGCAGTTAGAGTTCTATAAAAACTCCAGTGATAACGGATGTAATCTGAAATGACAGGAATGTTCTTTAAAACTTTTTTCAAAAACTGATATTTTTGATAGGGGGAGGCTATTACAGTCATATTGCTTTGCTAATTTACTAAAATTAAATTTTGAAAAGAAAATCAATTCAATGTATAAAAATTACCTCTGTTGCTTTATTAGCAAAAACCTGTTTTTTAAACAACAGAGATAGGCTGATGTCAATCTGTTTTAAGAAACACTACTGACTTGTAAATATTTCCCTGGTCGTTGAGGATCTGGAACATACCAGGATGGATTACCTTCAGGATCTCGCCCTAATTTAGCTCCGGGTTGGGGTGGACGGTTACGAAGGTTCTTAGATGATTCTGGACTATTGTTAGCTGTTGAAATTGGGGCAGAAAAAAAACCAGCAGACTGCATTTCGGCAATACTTTCTTTAAAGGCTGCCATTGCTAAGGACAAATCAGCATCAGAATGAGCTGTGGTGAGGAAGCATGGTCGATGATCCCAAATATGCACTCCCTTATCCCGCATCAAGTAGAATAATAAGTCTCCGTAGAGGAATTCTGGTGCAGACTTCACCATAAACAGAGAACCGAAATTGTGAACAGTGTATGGTGCTTGCATTTGTTGGAAATAATCCGTTAGTTCTGCCACAAACTGATCAGTTTTAGCGTTTAACTGTTGTTGCAAGCTTGGTCCATTCTTTAGTAGATGTTGGAGTACTGCTTTTGCTGCCGCTAATGCTAGGGGATGACGCACAAAAGTTCCGGCAAAATAAGTCACGCCAACTTCTGGAACAGAATCATCTCCGTATTGCCAAAAGCCACCATCCAACGCATCCATGTATTTCGATTTGCCTGCAATGACTCCAATAGGTAAACCACCACCTACAATCTTGCCGTAGGTAGCAATGTCAGCTTTGATGCCAAAATGAGCTTGTGCGCCACCGGGATGAATCCTAAAGCCGGTGACAATTTCGTCAAAAATCAAGGCAATATCTTCTTGTTCAGTGAATTGTCGCAATTGTTGGAGAAATTCCCTTGGCTGGTATTCTGGGCGGCGACTCTGTACTGATTCCACCATGACACCAGCTAATTCATCAGCCCGACTTTTGAGAATATCTAAAGCATCGGGAGCATCGTAGTCAATTACTAAGATATTGTCTACTTTTTCTTGGGGGATACCAGGGGCTGCGGGAATCGATCGCAGTTTTTTTGTACCACGAACAATAACTTCATCTAAAATACCGTGATAACCTCCAGAGAAGATGGCGATTAAGTTACGTCCTGTAATGGTTCGTGCCAGGCGCATCGCTCCTAGTACTGCTTCTGAACCTGTGTTACAAAAAGCGGCGCGATCGAAGTTGGTTATTTCACACATCAGCTTGGCAACTTCTCCCACCAATGGGGTCTGGGGTCCAATTTCCATACCGAGCTTAAGCTGGGCTTCGATGGCTTCTGTGACAAATGCAGGCGACCAACCGAACAAATTCAGGCCAAAACCGTTACTTAAATCGACGTATTCATTGCCGTCAATGTCCCAAAGTTTAGAACCCGATGAGCGAGATACCACAATTGGGTAAACCATCTCTTTCATCGTTGGGTTAAAGCCGGAAACACTCCTGGGATCTGCTAGATGAGGGCGATTGGTTTGAGTATATTCTTTAGATTTTTGAGTTCTTTGTGTATATCTTTGAATAATGCTGTCTAAATAAGTGCGTTGTTGCGGTGTGAGAGTTTTAGTCTGAGTGGTTTCTATGCGAGCGCCTGCACCAAAAACTTTCTTGGGAAGATTCTCTGTAGAATCTTGTGGTTCTGGTTTTTGGTTGCTTTGGGTAACGGGTTTTTCTGATTTGACACCGTTATTTTGTCCGTTTACGGCTGGCACAGTTACAGGTTGACTGTTATTACCCAGCAGCGCTAGTTGTTGAGCCATAATTTGTAGCTGCTGATTAATCACCCCTTCGAGGGCGCTGGATGCTACATTGGGCAAAGAAACTTGGGGTAAGGAGCCATTCTTTGATCCATTTCCATTTGTTGAAGTTGGAGGTACTAGCAACATTGGGGATGGGGTAGAACCATTCTTGCCATTCTTGCCATTTGAGCCGTTTGTTGAAACTTCTTGCAGGCTTAAGGTGGCGGATGGTGATGTTGTTTCGGAAGGAACTAATGCAGATAAAGCTTCGGCAGATAGGTTTTGCTGGAGAAAATCAGCCAGTGTTGCTAAATTTGGATAAACTTCTAGTAACTGTCTCAGTGAAACTTTAACTTTGAATTTTTTCTTCAATGCCAGTCCAACTTGTGTGAGAGACAAAGAGTCTAAACCCATTTCCAGAAATGTTGTTGATGCGTCAACGCTGGCAATTTCTAGTCCAGAGGTTTCTTCAATAATTTCTTTTAGCAGTGAAATGAGTGTAGTTTGGGCTGACATAGTTTGAGTTTTTTCTAGTTGATAATGGGCAGGTTTGTGATTGGTATTACGGTTGGGATGGGGTAGAGGATCAATCCAAAAGCGTTGACGTTCAAAGGGATAGTTAGGTAGAGGAATACGTTTTCGTCTTTCTTCTTGATAGAAGTTGTTCCAGTTGATGGTGACTCCTGCTAACCATAGTTGCCCCATTGCTTGCAGTAGGGCTGTCCATTCTGCCTCGTTATCGGCATTGTCGCTGAGAGAGGCGATGGTTATTTGTTGTTTAATATCTTTAGCTTGTTGCCGTGCTAGGGTGGTGGTGGTTGTGCGTGGCCCTACTTCTAGTAAGAGGCGTTCTGGCTGCTGCCATAAAGTTTTGACACCATCAGCAAATCTGACTGTCTGGCGCAAATGCTGGGCCCAATACATGGGATTGGTGGCTTCTTCTGGGGTAATCCAATCACCTGTAACACTGGAAACAAAGGGAATTTGGGGTGGCGATAATTTAACTTTCCCGACTAACTCAGCAAAGGGAGCAACGATCGCCTCCATCATGGGAGAATGAAATGCGTGGGATGTGTGTAACAGACGACAGACAATTTCTGCTGTCTCTAGTTGTGTCTGCCAGGCGGCGATCGCTTCTGTGGTTCCAGAAACCACACATAGAGAAGGGCTGTTGATGGCGGCGATCGCTAATTCTCCTGTCAATCGTTTTTCTACCTCTGGGGCGGACAAACGCACAGATAACATTGCCCCCCTGGGTAACTCCCACATCAATCGACCACGATTAGCTACCAGCATTAAGGCATCTTCTAAACTAAAGACACCGGCAAGACAAGCAGCCACAAATTCCCCAATACTGTGACCGATCATTGCTTGGGGCTTCACTCCCCAACTTTGCCACAATTGCGCCAGGGCATATTCAACTACAAATAATGCAGGCTGGGTAAAGCAGGTTTGTTGCAGTGCTGTAGATGCAGTTTCAATATCCGTGGCTACTGGATAAATAATTTCTCGCAAATCTCTACCCAATATTGGTTTGAGAATTTCTGCACACTGATCTACTACTTGCCGAAACACAATTTCGCGGCTGTAGAGATTAAATCCCATATTGACGTATTGTGAACCTTGTCCGGGAAACATGAAGGCAATTTCGGGATCACGGACTTGTGTGTGGCGAGTCAACACGCGCTTGGGTTCTAAAGACTGTAGCGTGGTGATGGCCTCTTTAGTATTTTGACAAACCACAAAGCGCCGATAGTTAAAGGCTTTACGTCCCCTTTGTAGGGTATGGGCAACATCAGCTAAGTTGATGGAGGCATTGTTTCGTAAATGCTCCTGCAAATTTGCTGTAGCTGTATCTAAAGCTGTACTGGTTTTGGCTGAAAGCAATAATAACTGGCTGGGGCGGGATAAGTTAGAAGGTAGAATCGCTGGTGCTTCTTCTAGGACAATGTGGGCATTAGTCCCACCCACACCAAAGGAACTCACACCAGCACGCCTGGGCGTTTCTCCTTGCGGCCAAGGAGTTAATTGAGTGTTGACATAAAAAGGACTATTGGCAAAATCAATATTGGGATTTGGAGCCTCAAAGTTTAAACTGGGCGGAATCTGCTGATGATAAAGGGCAAGGGCAGTTTTAATCAAACCTGCAACACCAGCCGCCGCTACTAAATGTCCCACATTACTTTTGAGAGAACCGATCGCACAAAATTGTTTGCTATTGGTATGGATGCGAAAGGCTTGGGTCAAAGCTTCAATCTCAATGGGGTCGCCTAGAGATGTGGCAGTACCATGAGCTTCAATGTAAGAAATCGTTTCTGGATGAAAGTTAGCATAGGCTTGAGCCATTGCTATGGCTTCGGCTTGCCCATCTACACTAGGTGCAGTGAAACTTACCTTGTCAGCACCGTCATTGTTTATACCAAAGCCTCGAATGACTGCATAGATGCGATCGCCATCTTGTATTGCATCTTCTACACGCTTTAATACTACTAATCCCGCACCATTATTAAACATTGTGCCTTGAGATTTGGCATCAAAAGGACGGCAGTGACCATCCCCAGATAACATAGTTCCTTCTTGGGCGATATAACCACTGTTCTGGGGTGTAGTCATGGACACACCACCAGCTAAAGCCATATCACACTGATAGTTACTTAAGCTTTGACAGGCTTGAATGACTGCCACCAAAGAAGTAGAACAAGCAGTACTGATACTAACAGCCGGGCCTTTGAGGTTGAGCTTATGGGCAGCGCGGGTAGTCAAAAAATCCTTTTCATTGGCCAGCATTGTCTGAAATTCACCGACGCGATCGATAATTTCCCGGCGACCGCAGATATGATTAGCGAAATAGGTATTTTGACCACAGCCAGCATACAAACCAATTAAGCCACTGTATGCTTCAGCATCGTAACCGGCGTTTTCCAGCGCTTCATAAACTAGTTCTAAAAACACCCGACTTTGGGGGTCCATCACTTCGGCTTCTCTGGGATTAATTCCAAAGAAGGCAGCATCAAAGGTTTCTCCCCCAGGAATTATCCCTCTAGCTTTCACATAACTCGGATCTTGTATGAGGTGCGGATCTATGCTGGGATCTAACTCCTCATCTTGAAAGAAAGTAGTTGACTCTAACCCAGCACAAAGATTTCCCCAAAATTCCTGGACATTTTTCGCACCTGGGAATCGTCCTACCATACCAACAATTGCAACACCATCAAGAGGCTCTTGGTTTTCCACTGTTTTCATATTCACCATTGCTTAAACCCCCCGTTGACTATGACGACGACGAGCAGAAGCTGCTGCTTGCTGGCGTTGAGCGCGACTTTGCAGCTGGTTATAGGATTGTTGAGTGTTCTGCTCTACATTTAAATATTTTTCCAAGCCAGCGATTGTAGGATACTGAAACAGTTTCACCACCGATAGCTCAATTCCTAGTTGTTGTTGTACTCGCACAGCTATCTGCATAATTAAGGTCGAAGTTGCACCCAAATCAAAGAAGTTGTCATCAATACCCACTGGCTCAATATTCAAAACATCAGACCAAATATTGGTTAACTGCCGTTGTAAATCAGTTTGGGGTGCAATATATACTTGTTCCAGTTGGGGACGTTCTTTGCTGGGAGTGGGAAGTTTATGTCTATCTACTTTGCCATTAGCAGTTAACGGCAATGATTCTAAAACCATAAATGCCGATGGCAACATATAGTCTGGTAATCGCTGCTGGAGGAAATTACGTAATTGTTCTTGTTTATATGAACTGCTTTGATGTAGCACGATATAAGCTACCAATCTCTTTTCGCCTGTTGCCGTCTGATGAGCCAAAACGACGTTTTCTCGCACATCAGGATATTGAGAAATCTCTCGCTCAATTTCTCCTAACTCAATGCGGAAGCCGCGAATTTTCACTTGGTTGTCAATTCGTCCCAGAAATTCAATATTGCCATCTGGTAAATAACGAGCTAGATCCCCTGTTTTATATAGAGTTAGGGATTGAAAGTTTGAGTTATTTAATTCAATAAATCTTTCTTTGGTTAATTCTGGACGATGGAGATAACCGCGTGCCAAGCCGTCGCCACCAATATATAATTCTCCTGTTGCTCCCATTGCTACTGGTTGCAAATTTTCATCTAATATGTGCACCTGGGTATGAGCGATGGGGCGACCAATAGGAATTGAGCTATCTGGTCTGACTGGGTCTTTGATGTGATAACAACAGGTAAAGGTGGTGTTTTCTGTGGGGCCGTAACCGTTAATTAGTTGACAATTTTCTACTGTTTTTAGAAATTTTTGGACGTGAGAAACGGATAAAACATCACCACCTGCTAACAGTTGACGTAAGGGTTTTAAAGCATGAATATTTTCATCTACCATGAGATGAAATAAGCCTGCTGTTAACCAGATGGTAGTGATTTGATATTTTTGAATAACTTGTCCTAATTCATCTATAGATGGGGTGTTACTGGGATATAAAACGAGTTTTCCGCCGTTGAGTAAGCAACCCCAAATTTCAAATGTGGAAGCATCAAAAGATATGGGCGCAAGTTGTAAAAATATTTCTGTATTAGTAAAGTTAGCGTAGTTAGTTTCTTTGACTAAGCGGACTACACCACGATGAACAACACTCACACCTTTGGGTTGTCCTGTAGAACCTGAGGTATACATGACATAAGCCAAATTATCAGGTGTGATGCTAATATTTTGGTTTTCTGGTGTGTGTTGATTGATGATTTCCCAATCAGTATCAAGGCAAATTACGCGCGCCTCATGATTAGGTAATTTTTTGACTAATTCTTTTTGGGTTAATAACACTGGAATTTGGGTATCTACTAGCATGAAAGCTAGGCGTTCTTGTGGATATCCTGCATCTAAAGGTACATAAGCTCCCCCAGCTTTGAGGATTGCTAACAATCCAATGATCATTTCTGGCGATCGCTCTAGACAAATTCCTACTAGCATTTCTGCACCTATACCCAAGGTTCGCAGATATTGCGCTAATTGATTGGCTCGGTGATTTACTTGTTGGTAAGTCAAATGTTGTTCACCAAAAACAACAGCCACTGCATCAGGTGTGCGTTCTACTTGTTCTTCAAATAACTGATGAATGCACTGGTTGTGGGGATATTTCCTTAACTGTTTTTCCATACAAAGTTAAAATCACCGATTGTTTTATCATGAAAAATCAAATTTCTCTGGACATTTCCCTAATAAGCACCTTCTTTTTTCAAAACTACTCGTACTGTTTTGAGTAGGATTTCAAAATCTAAGCGGAGTGACCAGTTTTCAATGTAATTCAGATCCAAATTGATTATTTGTTCAAAATCTAAAATATTTGAGCGACCAGAAACTTGCCAAAGACCAGTAATACCAGGTAAAACTTCTTGTCTGATAAAATGACGCTCAGAGAATTTCTCTACATCTCTAGTAGGTAAAGGACGAGGACCAACTAAGCTCATCTCTCCCAACAAGACGTTAAAGATTTGAGGTAATTCATCTAAGCTGTAACGACGGAGAAATTTACCAACCTTGGTGATTCTTGGGTCATCTTTGATTTTAAAGATAATGCCGTCCTTCACTTCATTCAGAGCTTCCAACTCTTTTTGCATCTTTTCCGCATCAGACTTCATGGTGCGAAATTTCCAGACTTTAAATTGTTTTCCCCGTATGCCTATGCGAGTTTGTTTGTAAAAGACTGTACCAGGAGAATCTAGTTTAATCGCTATGGCGATCGCTAGATATACAGGAAAAGTCAACAATAAAAATAAACTAGCAAAACAAAAATCAAAACTCCGCTTAATCCAAAAATCTCTACCTGTGATTATTGGACAATCAAAAGTTAAATAAGTCATCCCTCCAATTCTATTGAAATCTATATCTCTATGAATCGGATTTAGTTCCATTGGGACAATATGTACTGCAATTCCCGCAGCCTGAAATAGCCAGCAGACAAAAATTCTGTTTTTGATAGCATCCCAAGAAACGAAAATTTCCGTTACACCCAATTTATTAAGTTTCCCTAACGTTTCTTGGCGGTAATCTCTATCTAAACAATTAGCATTTGCTTGTCCTAGCAAGACGTAACGCTCGTCTTTATTGATTAGGTTTACGAATTTTTCGTACTTTTGAGATTCACAAATAATAAATATTTTAGCCCTACCTAATAATTTAAATCTTCGTAGATAATTAAGCTTAAGGTATACAATATATCTACCAAAACAAACAAAGGTTGTGCTAAATACCCACGACCATATAATTAATGATGAACTCTTAGACTCAATTATTGGCTGATATAGTAAACAGAAAAATAATATTAGTCCATGTGCAAAAGTCAGTGTTTTCAGAATATTTAAGTAATCATACCATTTTTTACCAGAGTGGTAATTACCCTGGATAGCTAATGCACCTATTTGGATAGCAGCAGCTATTGATATAGATGAAAAGCTTTTTATATCAAACCAATTATAATTTGTAGAATAATTTTTAGCCAATACCCAAGCTAGTAATAGAAGAGAAAAATCTACAATAACAAGTGTTACTAATCTTAACCACCATGAACCTTTACGCAATTTGATAAATACAGGTTCACGTAAGTCTAGGTAAGTCTTGTCTAACTGAACATTTGACATATATTCACAAGTGTATGCTGAAGGTGAGGAAGGAGATGTTAGATTTCTGCTTAGTATCCTGTGCAAAGCAACATGAAAAACATTATTTATACTAAAAACGGATGCTTGCTAGACTTTTGCCCCGGCAAAAATCTTTTTATATCAATACTATTAGCGATTTTGAAACTAAAGCTGCAACCCGTCTTTAGTGTAATGGTCAATTTTAGTACTTCACTAATTTTTTGTGTCAAAAAACTTATTTTGATGTCACTGTACCCCAAAACATACTGTTTTGGAGATATCTATTAATGAAGAACTAGAGTTATTACCGAGGGAAATCACACAAAATTACGATGTTACTCTACACCAAAACATACTGTTTTGGAAATATCTATTACTGAAGAACTAGAGTTATTACTGAGGGAAATCACACAAAATTACGATGTTACTTTACACCAAAACATACTGTTTTGGAAATATCTATTACTGAAGAACTAGAGTTATTACTGAGGGAAATCACACAAAATTACGATGTTACTTTACACCAAAACATACTGTTTTGGAAATATCTATTACTGAAGAACTAGAGTTATTACCGAGAGAAATCACACAAAATTACAATAAATACATTAGTAACATCTCTGTGCTACTAGAATAGCATGATTTGATATCTTCAATTTCCACATTCCAATTCATTGTGGAACAGTTTGATATTTGTTTGCCCCAGAGGAAAATTTTCTTTGTACACAGCTTTTTTGAGATAAAAAGTATTAACTACGTGTTAGTCTACCGTAAAGTAATTTTTTTTTGTCAAATTTTTTCAACTTTACACTAACTTTAACTACTATTTAGTCATTACTACATAATTAGGTAGAGTACTGACTCATTTATAAAATAAATATTAAAAACCTGGAGGTTAGACTAGTTCCCGGTGCGAAACCCAAAAGCCTTACAGTGATGGGAGAAACGCTATTTTGTGAGGTCGGGTAAAAAAAAGCGATGCCTACGGTAGGGCAAACGCATCTAAATATTAAAGATCGAGAATAAAGCTGAAATCCCTCAACACTCTACCACACAAGACTTTCGTAGAATTAGGCACGAAACTTAATAAGAATGATAATCGTTGTATGGACAGGGCGAGTTTTTGACAGCCGAGGGCTGCCAAGTAATACGGGTCTCTCTTTATAGTAAATTAATTCTTTGCATTAAACAAAAAGAACCCAGATTATAGTTGAATGAAGCTCAAGCCCAAAATCACGATTCCTGACCACTTTGGTGTAATAGAACATCTACGCATAGATCGTACCAAACGACAGTAGTGAGCAAAGTGTAATGCAAATAATGAGTGCATGGGCAAATACAAATAGATTAGTATTAGGACAAGTGAATGTGGAGGAAAAGTCGAATAAAATTACAGCAATTACCGAGTTGTTAAAGGTATGAGAACTGTCTAGATGTATTGTGACAATCGATGCAATGGGTTGCCAAAAATAAATTGTGAAGTTAATTACGCAGCAAAATGCAGATTATTGAATTACGTTAAAAAAGAATCAAGGAAATATTTATGATGAGGTCGAAAAACTATTCAATGTAGGGATAAGTACAAGTTTTGATACAACTTCATCTCCTGCCAACAGATATATCTCATTCGCACGAAATAAATGCTTGCGAAAGAATACCCAAAACAACAACGATAATTTAGCCAAAGGGTCACGAAATACTTCAGAAGCACTTAAGACAAGATATACTTCATACTTGAGACATGAGTTGTAAGAATGATAATCGTATAGTTAGGGGGAGACAAGGGTGAGCCTTGCTCACCCTTGTCTCATTAATAAAGAGAATGGGAATTTGATAATGATTCACCATTCCTTATTTTTTAATTAACCGAAATGTTTGATAATTGCGTCGGCAAATTCAGAACATTTTAGGGGTTCAACTGGTGGTTCGAGTAATCTAGCTAAATCGTAAGTGACTTGGCTATTAGCGATCGCATCACTTAAACCTTTCTTAATTAGGTCTGCGGCTTCTTGCCAACCCAAATACTCCAACATCATCACCCCAGATAAAATGACTGAACCTGGGTTAATTCTGTCTAAGCCGGCGTGTTTGGGTGCTGTACCGTGGGTAGCTTCAAATACGGCGCAGGAATCGCCAATATTTGCTCCTGGCCCCATTCCTAAGCCGCCGACAATAGCAGCCGCCGCATCAGACAAGTAATCGCCGTTTAAGTTCATTGTCGCCAGAATCGAATACTCATCTGGTCTGGTTTGGATTTGTTGAAAGATACTGTCAGCAATCCGGTCATTCACTAACACTTTTTCTTTCCACTTTCCGTTACCGTGGGTTTCCCAAATTGAGTTAAGAACTGTTTCTACTTCCTTGACAATTTGCGCCTTTTTCTCTGGGGTCAGGGCATCAAAACCAGGGTCAATTTGACGGGCGTTGTCTTCCAAGGAGATATTCGGGTTTTTCTCCTTGTTGCTTAAAATCCAAGATTCCCGTTCAGTGACGGTTTCTTGGCGGAACTCACTTGTGGCTAATTCGTAACCCCAATCACGGAAAGCCCCTTCGGTGTACTTCATGATGTTACCCTTATGCACCAAGGTCACTTGTTGCTTGTGTTTGGGTAATGTGAGGGCGTGTTTGATGGCGCGACGTACTAGGCGCTGGGAACCAGTTTTGCTGATGGGTTTGATCCCTATCCCAGCATCCAGGGGGATTTGCTTTTTACCGTGTTCTGGGGTGGCGGGGATGAGTTCTTTGTTGAGGATAGAGATGAGGCGATCGCCTATTTCACTACCTTGTTTCCACTCAATCCCTAAATAAATATCTTCTGTGTTTTCCCGATAGACGATTACATCAAGTTTTTCAGGATTTTTGTGGGGTGAGGGTGTACCCGCATAATAACGGCAAGGACGTACACAGGCGTATAAGTCAAAAATTTGTCTTAGTGCCACATTCAAGGAACGGATACCACCACCGACCGGAGTAGTCAAAGGCCCTTTAATTGCCACACCATATTCTTTAATAGCTGTTAAGGTATCCTCTGGTAAATACTGATAAGTCCCGTATAAATCACAGGCTTCATCCCCAGCGTAAATCTTAAACCAACTAATTTTCCGCTTACCTTGATAGGCTTTGGCTACCGCCGCATCCAGTACTTTTTCCGTAGCTGGCCAAATATCAATTCCCGTTCCATCGCCCCGAATAAAGGGGATAATTGGATTGTTGGGCACAACCGGCTCACCATTTTTGAAGGTAATTTTTTCTCCGGTTGTAGGGGGGGTAATCTTGTTGTACATATTTCACACACTCCACAAAGATACGTTGTGTCTTGGGGATTGGAGATTGGGGATGGGGATTTTTTGTTGTTTTCGCCTCGGCTTCCTACTCCCAACTCCCCGCTTCCCATTCCATCATTCATTGAGGCGCAGATTTTCCCCCTATTCATCTTTTTACAGCATTGGAGGATTCTGATATAGGATTTTCAGTGAAACCGCCGCAATTTTGTACGATCAAAAATAGTAAACTACTTTTCGCTATCATTGCTTCGCCATCAAGAAGGCCGATAGCCGACCGTTTTTTCACTCTCCCGCTAATTACGAGTAATGGCATGACAGACCCAATGATTGTATCAGGCACTGCTAATGACATCGATTCCCTCAGGCAACGGCTAATCGCTGGGTCTATCCAAGTCCAACAACAGATAATCCTACAGTTGGCTGATGTGGGCAATGAAGGATTAGATGTTTTAATGGAATTCTTACTGAAACGTCGTGAGAACCCAGCGACTTGGATTGATGGGAAAGCCTACCAAGTGCTTTACGAGTCTGATGCACCTCAAGCCCAGGAATTTTTGCAAAATAATTTTCCTGAGGGCATTGTAACTCTAAAATCAAGCTGCGGGATTAATTACAATCTTTTGCAACAGTTACTAGCTCAACAAGATTTCCAAGCCGCAGACCTCCTGACCATTGAAACCATGTGCGAAATAGCAGGGCCAATGGCTGTCAAAAGGAAATGGCTGTATTTTACTGACGTGGATAGCTTTCCCTCTGATGACTTACAAACCATTAATCAACTGTGGATAGTTCACTCTGAAGGTAAGTTTGGCTTTTCCGTACAGAGAGACATCTGGTTGAGTTTAGGGAAAAACTGGGATAATTTCTGGCCGAAAATTGGCTGGAAAAGCGGTAATAACTGGACTCGCTACCCAAATGGCTTTACTTGGAATTTAACTGCGCCTAGAGGTCATCTACCCCTGTCTAATCAATTACGAGGGGTGCGGGTGATTGCTGCGTTATTTGCTCATCCTGCTTGGTCGAAGTGATGGGGATCGGGATTGGGGATTGGGGACTGGGGATTGGGGGAAGGGAAAGAAAAAACTAATGACAACTGACAACTGACCAATGACCAATGACTAAAGATAATGGCAAAAGTTCGTTTGGAAGATATTAAGCGTCGATTTAACAACGTCACCGCAATTGAGGAAATCTCCTTTGAAATTCCTGATGGTGAGTTTTGGGTTTTGGTGGGGCCCTCTGGTTGTGGGAAGTCTACAATTTTACGGACGATCGCTGGTTTAGAAAGTGCCACATCAGGTAATCTGTTTATTGGCGATCGCTTGGTCAATAACATCCCCGCCAGAGCGCGTGATGTGGCGATGGTGTTCCAAAATTACGCTCTTTATCCCCACATGACGGTGGCGGAAAATATAGCCTTTGGGTTAAAGATGCGGAAAATTAACCCGAAAATTGTGCAAGAACGGGTGGTGGATGTGGCGCGATCGCTTTCTTTGGATCATTTGTTAGATCGCAAACCCAAACAACTTTCCGGGGGTCAGCAACAACGGGTAGCATTAGGGAGAGCGATCGCTCGTGAACCACAGGTATTTTTATTAGATGAACCTTTGTCTAATTTAGATGCCCAATTGCGAGATGATACTAGGGCAGAGTTAAAGCAGTTACATCAACAATTAGGCATTACAACTATCTACGTTACCCATGATCAAGTCGAGGCGATGACTTTGGCTGATAAGATTGTGGTGTTAAGTGGTGGACGGATTCAACAAATTGGCGAACCTCAAGGGATTTATGCTCGTCCCGCTAATCAAATGGTGGCTACTTTTTTAGGTAATCCACCGATGAATATTCTACCTGCAACTTATCAACTTGCAGGTTTTGATGTCAATGGACAATTACTCGCAATTCCAGGGTTTCTCAGGGAGAATTTACAACTGCGTCCGGGACAACGGGTGAATTTGGGTATTCGTCCAGAACACATCTCAATTAATTCTGATGAAATCAACGCGCAGAATTCAGGATTGTTAGTCGATGTCAAATTAGTTGAACCTTTAGGAAGGGAAACATTAGTTCGTGTGAGTTTACCCGATTCAACAGTACTATTGAGTGTTCAACTGAGTGGAAATATTCGTCTACATTCAGGCGATCGCCTTTCTTTACAACTCGATTTACATCAGTTGTTTATTTTTGATCCTCAGACTGGTTATAGAATATCGCCTCAGGATTGATTAAATGACACAGCAAGGAAATAAAGGTGAAGATGAATGAAAATTTAGCTGTCACATTAGGGGAACTGCAAGCACAGATATACTGGTTACATGATGCTGAAAATTTTGCAGAATTAGCCTCCGCAGCAACCACCATATATTTGAAACTTGGTTACACTCAACAGCAGGCAGAAAAATCAGGTAATTTAATTAGTGAAGCCTACAAATTATCTGATGAAGCTGTTTTTGCTCAAAAAGCAGGTGATTTTGTCAAAGAAATGCAGTTTTATCATCGAGTTAAAGATAAATTTATCCAGGTAGAAACTACATTAGGTTATCAAAAAAGTATTGCCGTCCATCAAATGAAATGGTGGATGTATTTCCGTCATAAGCGTAAATATCACACAGTCATACATTTATTTTTACAAAATTTTCAAGCTCTAGGATTGATTAAACTAATTACTGCGATTAAACTGACATTTTATTTAATGGAAATAGGCAGAGTTCATAAATCTCGTGATTTAGAAACTACTAAAAATAATGCGATAAAATACTGGGTAGCATTATTGAAAATTAAACCGTCACAATACCCATACATTGGTTAAATTATATATTTTTGAGGTTGAGGTGAAATAAATTACTGATAATTAACCTTCCGACCTCCAAGACCTTATTTTAGTAATCACAGGTTTACTGGGTGTGGACAAATTGACTCGATATTGGGTGATTGGGACATAAGAACCATTACCATAGCGTACAGTCACCAGAAAAGCTGTTTGATTGCGTGAGTCTTTGATTATTTTATCAATGTAACCAGACTGTATCTGTTTAACATTTAATAGTTTTGGTTGTTTAAATCCTGGTCGGGAAATACAGACAATTGAAGAACCATCTATATATTGACCTGAATATAACCAATAAGGTTGTCCTTTGGTTTTAAAATCAGATTTGTACACAACTGTAAATCTGTCAGACTCTTCTAATTGCTGATTTTGTTGGCATTTACCGTTAATATATATTTCTTGAGCAGTGGTTATAGAGTTAGGGAATAATCCTAATGTTGCACCAATAATTAATCCTGTTGCCAGAGCGTTTTTAGACATGACGTGATAATTTATAGGGTAGGTTGTTCAAAAGTAACATCTTCATAAAGGTCGGCGATTCCTCCTTCAAAATCAACACTATTGAGGCGAAATATTTTATCCTGTTCTGTATAACTTTGCAGAATCCATAAACCATTATCACCACGTTTAAAACATTCGACTCGCTGACGTTTTGTATTGATTAAAACGTATTCTTTTAGAGTCTCAATTTCCTGGTAATCTACAAATTTATCCCCTCGATCAAAAGCTTCAGTAGAGTTAGATAAAACTTCTACAATTAAACAAGGAAACTTTTTATGATTAGGCGTTTCCTGATCACGTTGATCGCAAGTAACCATTACATCAGGATAATAATATCTATTTAAAGATTCAATCCTGGCTTTCATATCAGCAATGTAAACACGACAACCAGAACCACGTACATGATTACGGAGAAGTACAAACAGGTTTCCCGCAACAGTGACATGAGCGTCAGTAGCTCCAGCCATTGCATAAGCATAACCGTTGATGTATTCATGTTTGATAGGACTGGCTTCTTCTAACTGGAGATATTCTTCAGGTGTGAGGTATTCTGGTTCAGGTGAGGCAATCATCAGCAATTTCCAACATTTTTAGTGATCACGATTATTATAGGAAGCATCTTGTCACTATTAATACATATATGCGACTTCCTATTATTCCTTTAACTCTAATTTTAACTCTAGCTTCCCCATCTCTAGCACAAGCACCAACTCCAACAGCCGAAGAACATATAACACAAGCTGTGATGTTGAATAGTAACGGTGAATCCCTAATTTATAAGGATTTTTTTGGTGTAGGGGAGTTACAAGCAGCTTTGGAAAACTTCCAGCAGGCGTTAGCTATTTTTAAAAAATATGGTGCTAAGGCTGGAGAAGCGAACAGCCTGGTAAATATTGGTTATGTGTATTTTCGTAAAGGGGAGTATGGGAAAGCGCTGGAATATTTTCAGTCCTCCTTAGATATTCGCAGAAAAACAAGAGACCGCCAAAATGAATGGATACCTCTTTCTTATATTGGTGAAGTATATGTCAATTTGGGACAGTATCCCCAGGCGCTGGAATATTATCAACCAGCTTTAGCGATTATCAAGGAACTGAAAGCAGCTAATCCCAAAGATTCTAGTTATTCTACTAGCCAAAAAATGATGCTAGCTGATATTGGTGCGGTTTATTTTCGCATGGGACAGTATACAAAAGCTCTCGATTTTTATCAGCAAACATGGGCAATGCAAAAAGCTGATGATGATAAAATTGGTGGGATTCAAACTTTGAACAATATTGGTGTAATTTACGTTAATTTAGGCAACTATAAACAAGCCTTAGATTCTTATCAGCAGGGTTTAGCTAATCTGCAAGAATGCTGCTCGAATTATCTTGGTACGAAAGCCGCAATTATTAATAACCTTGCCAGTACTAATTTTAGTTTGGGTCAATATAAAAAATCTCTAGAATTAGCCGAAGAATCAGCAAATATTTATAGCAGAATTAATAATGATGCAGAAAAAGCTACGAAACAAGAGATAAAATTACTTTATGATTATTTAGGGCAAAACTCCCAAGCTTTGCAACAAGCCGCCAGTCGTGCTAATGTTGGTGATGCTTTTGGTAAGGACTCTTTTCAGTTCCAAGGTAGAGCCTTAAATATGAATAATATTGGACAAATTTATTTGAGTTTGGGTAAATATGACCAAGCATTAAAATTGTATCAACAAGCTTTAAAAATATATAAAGAGAATAGCTATAAACCGGGAATTGCTGTAACTCTCAATAATATTGCTAAGGTGCAAAGTAGTTTAGGTAAGTATCCGCAAGCTATTGAGTTAAATCAGCAAGCTTTAGCTATTTATCAAGAAGTAGGCGATCGCACCGGGGAAGGTGTGACAATAAGTAATCTAGGACAAATCTACCAAAAGCAAGGCCAGCAGGAGAAAGCTTCAGGATTGTATCAGCAAGCTTTAGCCATGCACAGACAAGTTAGCGATAAAGTCAGTGAAGCCGCAACACTCAAACTTTTAGGCGATATCCTGTCTGCACAAAATCAACCACAACTAGCGATCGCATTTTACAAGCAATCAGTCAACCTCACGGAAAGTATTCGCCAAAATTTACGCACCATCCCCGCAGATATCCAAAAATCCTATACAGAAGCCGTCGCCGAAAGGTATCGCCGTCTGGCTGATTTATTACTCAAACAAAACCGTCCCGGCGAAGCACAGCAAGTTTTAGATTTACTCAAAATTCAAGAAGTTAATGATTTTATTGGAAATCGCCGTAGTCAACCCCAAACGACAACACCAGTAGGTAACAGTGGACAAAGGGGAGTTAATACAGAACCACAGCCAAGCCAAAAATTACCCCTGCAACCCCAAGAACAACAGATTTCTCAAAAGTATAGCGCCATTCAAGACCAAGCGATCGCCCTTGGGCAAGAACTAACAAACCTCCGCCAAACTCCAGCAAATGCACGCACAGCCACCCAAGAAAAACGCATTGTTGAATTAGTGAAACTTGAGCAAACAATTACGGCTGAGTTTAACAAATTTACCAAAACACCTGCTGTAGTCGCTCTTGTACAACAATTATCTGCCAATTCTGGACAGGAAAACCTCAGCCTAAGACAACTGAATTCTTTGCGGGATAATTTGCGACAGTTAAATAAAAAAGCCGTCTTATTATATCCCGTGGTGTTAGACGACAGATTGGAATTAGTTGTCGTCACGGCGGATACACCACCAATTCATCGTCCAGTTCCCGTAAAACCAGCAGAACTAAATCAAGTCATTAATGAATTTCGCCAAGCTATAGTTGTTCCCTATAAAGATAGTAAAGTTCCAGCCAACAAATTATATAATTGGCTCATTAAACCTATAGAAAACGACCTGAAACAAGCTAATGCTCAAGCAATTATTTACGCTCCAGATAGCAAACTCAGATATATACCCTTAGCTGCATTATATGATGGCAAAAATTGGCTAATCGAGCGTTATATCATTAATAATATTACCGCCGCTAGCTTGACTAAATTAAACAGCAAACCCCAAGCCTCTCTACCAACTTTAGCCGCAGCCTTTACCAAAGGCGACTATAAAGTAGCAGTAGGCGAACGTCAAGAAGTATTTAGTGGTTTACAATTTGCTAAAGTTGAAGTAGACAATTTAGCCAAGACAATTAAAGGCACAAAAATACTTTTAGATAATGATTTTAGCCCCCAAGTTACAATCCCCCAAATGAACGATTACAAAATCATCCATCTAGCAACTCATGGGATGTTGGTGAGTGGTGATCCAGAAAGTTCATTTATACTATTTGGTAACGGCGATCGCGTCACTCTTAAAGATATCGAAAACTGGTCTTTACCAAACGTTGATTTAGTAGTATTAAGTGCCTGTCAAACAGGTTTAGGTAATCAATTAGGTAACGGTCAAGAAATTCTCGGTCTAGGATACCAAATTCAATTAACAGGTGCAAAAGCTTCCATCGCCTCACTATGGGCTGTTTCTGACGGCGGCACACAAGCATTAATGGATGGCTTTTATAATGTCTTAAAAACAGGTAATTTAACTAAATCTGAAGCTTTACGTACAGCGCAACTTGCCTTGTTGACAGGGAATAATCAGTTTAATCATCCCTATTATTGGGCATCATTTATTCTAATTGGTAATGGGCTTTAAGGAAAGACAAAAAATAAAACCAATTCGCAAATTCAGTAGGGTGGGCAATGCCCACCAAAACCGTGATACGGTGGGCATTGCCCACCCTACAAATACTTAGATGTTTTCAATAATCAAATCGTACTCCTAATATATTCAGAAATTATTTTTAATTACTTTGAGAACCCCGACTTCTTGAAGAAGTCGGGGTTCTGGCTTTGCTATTATTCTCTGTTATTCAACTAGAAATTGTAGCCAATACCTAATAGCAAACCAACATCAGTTTCATCTACAAAAGCTGCATTAACAGCACCATTAATGGTAAATCTCTGTCCTAAAGGAATATCAACACCACCAGTTAACAGTAAACCAATATCAGTATCGCCACTAGCTTCAATTGCTACACCAGCACCAACATAAGGTGATACGGCGAATGGCTGCACAACACCAGGTTCTACTGCGCGGGGGGTGAAATCTAAGGTCAACGGCACTAGAAATACAGTATCGTTACCAAACACAGCCGATGGTCGGACTGATAGATTACGTGTCAAACCAACTTTACTGATAACTGCAAAGTTGCTATCGCTGAGAGCTGTATCACCACCTAAACCAATGTTACCAGCAACCCCTATATAACTAGAACCGCCACGGGTAGCTCTACCTGGAGTGACAGCACCCGGATTTTGGGCTTGAGGGGTTCCTTCTTGTGGCTGCTGACCAGTTAAATTAGGTGGAATCAGGACTTCGTTAATAGCATGGATAACACCATTGCTAGCTTGAATATTTGCTTGAACAACTCTAGCCTCATTAACGGCAATTTGATTATTGGCTGTGTCAACTCTCACATTGACTGGTGCATCGCTAGCAGTTGTCAGCTGTCCAGAAGAGAGTTGGTTAGCAGTTAATTGACCAGGAACCACATGATAGCGCAAAATTCTTACCAACAACTCTCTGTTCTGTGGTTGTTGTAGTTGTTCTAAAGTACCCGCAGGTAACGCTGCAAATGCTTCATTGGTGGGAGCAAAGACTGTGTAAGGCCCTGGTTGCTCTAGAATATCTGTTAAACCTGCGGTTCTCAATAAAGAAGTTAAGGTACTAAAAGAGTTACTTGATGCTGCCAAAGCAACAATATTATTAGCACCTTGTGTACCTCCTGTTGTACCAGTCCCACCCACTACGTAGTTAGCAGCTGCAACATTGCTAGGCAGAGGTTGTACTTGTCCTTGTCGAACTAAAGCTTGATACAAAATTGCGGCAGCTTCCCCACGGGTAAGAGATGTTGAGGGATTCAGTTCTCTTACATTTGGGTAGTTAACAACTATGTTGCTTTGTGTTGCTGCGGCTACGCCGTTGACAGCATAGTCAGGAATTGCCGAAGCATCTGCATAGTTATTGCTGAGAATATTTGACGCACTATCAGTTGTAGTTAAGTTTAAACCACTGCTTAAAGCAACGATCGCCTGTACTCTAGGAATCTGTTGATTGGGGCGAAACACATTCCCTGGATAGCCGGAGAGAAATCCCGTTTCGTAAGCTTCCCGAATTGCTTGCGATGCCCAGAAATTCGCAGGTACATCTGTAAATCCAGATGCACTTAATTGTCGGACTGGTTGTTGATTAAAAGCTTTCTGAATTAATGTGGCAAACTCAGCGCGACTTACTGCCTGGTTTGGTCTAAAAGTACCATCGGGAAAACCAGCAATGATATTTCTTTGCGCTAAAGCTTGAATAAATGGTTGCGCCCAGTAATCTGAACTGACATCAGAAAAGTTGGCACTTGTAGTAGACGGAGTTTCTGTAGGGACAGGTGTTTGTGCTGAAGCTGGTTTAGAAACTATTAAGGGATTTATTGTTATAGCTGTCATCCCCAAAGCCAGCAAAGTTGTGTAGGCTAGTGACCGTCGAACCGAACTAAACATGAAAAATCCCTCCAAAATTAAGTAAATAAATTACACAAAGACATCAATTGACTATGGGAGACAACTGCTTTTATGGTTGATTCAATGAAAAGCCTAGACATTATTTTTGGTTCAGAAAACACCAAAGTTATGAATATATTTCTTCTCGCCAGCATCAATTTCGCTAACAAAATAGGTTTCATCTTCTAAACTAAAACCCACAACATTATGTGTAAGGTAGAGAGTTATTAGATAGAAAAATATGTAGCTAGGAGATGCTATGCCCATGATTATTGAAGGGGCTGGAGTCGAAAGTGTCCATTCATGATCAACATCTAGTAATATTAGAACTGCAAAGGTTATTAGTCTTATAAAGAGAATTGTTACAGATGTTAACCCGTTTTAATAACTAGCTAAAGGTCATATTTTCCAGATATTTTCTCATACTTTAGATAGTTGTAGGCTCTTGAGCAATTCCGAGATGTCCAAAGTAAGTACATCCAAACAAATATTATTATGGAAAGAATAATTATGTCTGACTTCAAAAGTCAGGTGTAAGGAACTTCCAACCACCAAAAAATGTCCCATACTTGCGGGACATAGAGAAAGCTATATGTGCTAATACGGTTCAGTTAAGGAAAAAGGTAGTGGCGTGACAAGGCTAAAATGATGGATTAGGCTGGTCAGTCCAGTAGGGTGCGTTATGGACGTTAGTCCCAACGCACCGAAAATCTTGGATGGTGCGTTGCTTATGCTCAACCCTTGATATCACCAATTTTATGCTCAATAATGTTCCTAAAAAATGGCTTTTTTGGATATTAATTACTATTATATCTGCACTATTATTTGCTATTTCATCTACAGCAATTAGTATTTATTTATATGGAAATAATAGTTACCAAAAAGCAGATGCAGCAATAGTTCTAGGCGCAGCAGTTTGGGGTGAAGAACCATCACCCGTCTTTCGAGAACGAATTAACCATGCCATTAATTTATATAAAAATGGAGCTATTAGTAAGATTATCTTTACTGGTGGAGTGGGTGAAATTAACGAACCTGCTGAGGCTGTTGTTGGAAAACATTACGCCACAGCCAGAGGAGTGAAAGCAACCGATATCTTAATAGAAACTCAGTCTCGGACAACTTACCAAAATCTTAAAAATGCGATAGAAGTGGTAGATACTAATGAAAAATTCACTAAATTTTTGATTATTAGTGATCCATTGCACCTAAAACGAGCCGTGTTAATGGCAAGAAATTTGGGGATTGATGCTTATCCTTCGCCTACACCTAGCACTCGCTATCGCAGTTTTAACAGCCAAATGGAATTTCTAATACGAGAAACTTATTTTTATTTTATTTACCTTGTATTTAAAATTTAGTAACATTTACCTTCACACCAGAATCAAGTCCAGGGACTTTTAAATACTCCACTGGCTCAACACGTTGTGGTGTTCGGTTATCTGCGGGGTTGACACATTCTTTAAAAAGAGCGTCTGGATTGTTGAGTAAATCAAGGGGACTGAGACTTTCACACCCTTTTTTCTGTTCTAGGGGAATAGAAGTTCCTTGAAGATTTTGAGGTTGTGTTGTGACACTATTCCACTGACTATTAATTGTCACAGGTTCTGTTGTTAGAGCCGCAGCCTCATGGCGTTCAATGATAGTTTCTGGCAAAGTCTCCTGGTTAATATTACCACTTTGGGGTAGTGCGATCGCTGGTGGGATTTCGCCCATCACCTCTGATGGAACGTAGCTCATCACACTCACTACAATCATTGCAACGATGGAAAATTTTCTCATAATAACATGACTCAATGATGAATTTTCAATCAAACTTATAATTTTCCGGCAACAGGAAATTAAATCATACTCAATAATTATAGTTTTAGGGAAAAATTTCTGGTCACAGGTAATGAGTTTAAAGAGATAAAACCCAAAATGTATAGAGTAGCGATCGCTACAATTAAAATACTCTTTTCAACACAAATTAAGTACAACAATTAATATCTATTAAGTTTGACTACCTTGCTGATAAATGTGTTACCGAAAAAATTCCCGCATCACCTCTACCGGAGATGCACAAAAAGTAGTTGAATATGTACTAGTAACTGACCAAAAAATTGATAAGAATGAGAATTTTGGCTGCGACAGTTGTACTAACTTCTTCTTTGCTGACGACTGGGTTTATTCATACCTCAGCCTTAGCCAACAATGCTATGACACTTTCTCAGTCAACCCCTCAGTTGCAGCCAAACAAAACTCAACCGATAAATATCAGTAAAGCTGAGTTTGGTGTAATAGTTCGTGACACTGAAGGGAAATTTAACTTCACCCCGACAATTAGAGTTCCCCTAGAGGAGGGTAGTAAATACGGTTGGCGAATTCAAATTCGAGACGTTAAAGGTCAGGTGACATGGCGCGAAGTTCTGCGCCTACCAAAACCCCCAGAAACTTGGGCTACAGATAACGGTGAAAATTTTACATTATCAGCAGATGGTACAGAAGCTGTCACCAAACGCACCCAGTTACCAAAGGATGGAGTGATTGAAAACTTTTGGACGATCGCACCAGGTGATCCGCCTGGTAAACATATAATATATGTCTATGTTGATGACCATCTCGTTGGTAATTTTGAGTTTGAAATTGTTCCCAAAGGAAATCGGGAAGTTAAAGGTAGGGAGCGACTAGGTAAGATTTAGGTAATGGGTAATAGGGAAAGATTACTTGTAGTTACCCGTAGGGTGGGCAATGCCCACCTTAACAAATTTAATTTTGAATCTTGAATTATTATTTTTTGGTGTTCTCTTCATCTCTCCACACTAGCAATCTACAGGGTATCTTGGAAGTAGAGGTCTGATAATTGCTGAGTGGCGATTATGAATACAGAAGAATTTCTGCGATTGATGGAAAAACAGCGCTCATGTCCTCAAACCCTACCGAAGGCGCTGCAAGCTCTGTGGTATGACAAACAAGGTGATTGGAATCAAGCTCATGAGATTGTACAAAACGCCAGTGATGTTGATAGTGCTTGGGTGCATGGGTACTTACATCGCAAAGAAGGCGATTTAAATAACGCTCATTATTGGTATCAACGCAGCAGTCAGCCAGAGTTTGTTGGGGAGTTAAATCAGGAATGGGAACAGATAACTTCTTTCTTACTCAAGAAGGTAAATACAATTCATGGATGCTGAAGCAATCAAACGCCGTTATGCAGCCGGGGAAAGATATTTTCCCGCCGCAAACCTAATTAGAGCCAAGCTGATTGGAGTCTACTTACCTGGGATAAATTTATGGGGAGCAGACTTGAGTGGCGCTAACCTAGCGAAGGCTAAACTCTGGGGAGCCGATTTGAGTCAAGCCAACTTAGCCAATGCTAATTTGACTAGAGCTAATTTGTGCGGCGTGAAGCTGAATCAAGCAAATCTGCGGGGAGCTAAACTCAACTTGACTAAGTTGTATGGAGCAGATTTAACTGGCGCTTATTATGACGAAACTACGAAATTTTCTAGAGGTTTTGACCCGGTAAGTAGAAATATGCGGCAGTTTTAGCAAAAACTTTGCCTTTTGGAGTTTGCTATGGTAATCTCTATACCAACATCTGCACCTTGAAAATTAAATAAGTACATATAGCGTTTCTCGTTTGTCTGCAATACGTTTTGACCTCTATCCTACAAGGAGACAGGCTTTAAGGCTTACTCTGGGGGTTAAGTCTGTATTAGACTCAACTGCAAACCGCTATATTCTTAACTTGTAACCGAATGGTTAGTTTCCTCAAGTTATTTTATTAAGAAATGTAACCTGAGGGGGTCGCCTAAAGCCTGAAAAGCTCATTATCTCGTTGACCCCCTCAGACAGCTTACTCTATAAGGGTTTGAGTCACCTTGATGATGTAGTTATTGTCAATAAGTTAGCTCTATTGAGAAGTGAAATATACCCCCCTCAGTTTTACAGTTCTGTAAGTCTTATTTGGTAAGCTTTCTGTAAGTGTAGGGTTTTTAATCTCTTACCCCTCACGGGGATGGAAACCAGCCAATCGTCACCATTTTTTTGCAAAAATGACAATGTTTTTAATCTCTTACCCCTCACGGGGATGGAAACTTTGGGTTTCTTTGAAACACAGGCTTGCTCATGTTGCGGGTTTTTAATCTCTTACCCCTCACGGGGATGGAAACAATACAAAAAATTTGTAGCTCATTGCTATATTCCTAAAATGTTTTTAATCTCTTACCCCTCACGGGGATGGAAACCGTGCATCAGGATATAATTCAGAGATAGAAAATTGGCAAGTTTTTAATCTCTTACCCCTCACGGGGATGGAAACGTGGAGTATCCCAAGAGGGCATTACCTGCACCTCATAGGAAGTTTTTAATCTCTTACCCCTCACGGGGATGGAAACAGGACGATCGAGCAAAGAAGCGCCCAAGCAACTACTAATAGCTTTTAATCTCTTACCCCTCACGGGGATGGAAACCCAAATTCCTCAGTTCCATTCAATCCTCTCATATCGGTTTTTAATCTCTTACCCCTCACGGGGATGGAAACCAGTGTCTTATGCCTTCAGCAATTGTGCCAGAGCTGCATACAGTTTTTAATCTCTTACCCCTCACGGGGATGGAAACTGGTAAGTTTCAATCCTTCCCTCTCCCCAAATGGGAACGGTTTTTAATCTCTTACCCCTCACGGGGATGGAAACAACATATGCAGATGCCACACATCATCTATTATTAAGGAGTTTTTAATCTCTTACCCCTCACGGGGATGGAAACTTTGAAGTTCTCCAACTTTTTCTTGTTCTTTATTAAGTTTTTAATCTCTTACCCCTCACGGGGATGGAAACAATCAGCATCATCGGTCATATCCTTATTGAAAGGAATGAGTTTTTAATCTCTTACCCCTCACGGGGATGGAAACTCTGGGAAAGTAAATTCTATCCCCCCTTGTGCCATAAAGTTTTTAATCTCTTACCCCTCACGGGGATGGAAACAATAAATGCGATGCTGTTTAGATAATCTGACTGTGGTTTTTAATCACTTCCCCTCACGGGGATGAAACAGAAAGACGATCGCTTAAACTATCCCAATGTGTAGAGAGACACAAATATTTGTAGGATAGGTAGAGCGATCGCCTTTTAATTAAAGCCTATGCAGATATCATCTTCCGGCTATATCCTAGCGTTGGACTTGGGGACAACTGGGAACCGGGCATTTATCTTTAATAATGCAGGTAAAATAGTTGCTCAAGCATATAAGGAACTAACACAACATTACCCCCAACCAGGATGGTTAGAGCATGACGCGGAAGAAATCTGGCAAGATACCTGCTGGGTGATGAAAACAGCCATCGCCAATGCTCAAATATCTCCTAGTGAAATTGCTGCTATAGGTTTGACTGTACAACGGGAAACTTGCCTACTGTGGGACAAAACGACAGGGAAACCATTACATAAAGCCATTGTTTGGCAAGACCGCCGCACGGCTCCCCTGTGTCATCAGTTACAAGAAAAAGGCTATGCTCAGGAAATTTACAGTCGCACTGGTTTAGTGGTTGATGCTTATTTCTCCGCCACTAAACTGCGATGGTTATTAGATTACATCACAGGGGTTGATTTGAAAAATGTTTTGGCAGGTACAATTGATACCTGGATACTGTGGAAATTAACAGGTGGGAAAGTCCACGCCACCGACCACAGCAATGCTAGCCGCACCATGTTGATGAATCTGAAAACCTGTGAGTGGGATGAGCAATTATTAGAGATTTTGCAAATTCCTGCCCATATTTTGCCGCAAATTCAACCTAGCTTAGGAAAATTTGGTCTGACAGATACCAGCTTATTCGATGTAGCTATCCCCATCACAGCCATTTTAGGCGATCAGCAAGCAGCTTTGTTTGGTCACGGTTGCGATCGCCCTGGTTTAATGAAATGTACTTATGGCACTGGTAGCTTTTTGGTGGCTCACACTGGTTCTAATATTGTTCGTTCTCAACATCAATTAATTTCTACAATCGCCTGGACACAATATAATTCCCAGGAAAATATCAATATTGGTTATGCTCTAGAAGGCAGTATGTTTACTAGTGGTGCTTGTATTCAATGGTTGCGTGACGGCATCAAGTTAATTAGGACGGCTGCGGAAACTGAAACAATGGCTAATCAAGTAGCCGATAACGGTGGGGTGTACTTTGTCCCCGCTTTCAGTGGGCTAGGCGCGCCCTACTGGGATATGAACGCCAGAGGAGCTTTTTTTGGCATTACCGCCAGCGTCCAACCACAGCATTTAGTCAGGGCTGTATTAGAAGCGATCGCCTATCAAGTGTTAGAAGTAGTACAGGCCATCAACGCCTCTTGTAGTAGTCCCATGCAGCGCCTAATTGTCGATGGTGGTGCTTGCGAGAATAATTTCCTCATGCAGTTCCAAGCGGATGTTTTAGGTATTCCCGTAGAACGTCCCACCATGCGCGACACAACGGTACAAGGTGCAGCCTTCGCCGCAGGTTTAGCTGTGGGATTTTGGGATAGTTACACAGCATTAGTTAACCAACGCCAGATAGACCGCATTTTTGAACCAGGAGAAGGAAGCCAAAACGCCATATACAACTTTGCGACATGGCAAAAGGCAGTTAAACGGAGTCTTGATTGGGTGTAGGTATATAGGGGTGTAAGGGTTGAGTAGGACTATTTACACTCCCCATTACCAATTACCCCGACTTAGCCGCCAACTTTAAATCCAAGGTATAAAAACCAACTTTATTAGGTAATCTAGCAAATCGTCCCGTACGATAACCTCGTGAGAGTTCATTCAAGACTTTGCCTTTAACTTCTCTGGTGTCTTCTTCATCTAGTTCTCCATAAAGTCCAGAAATGACTTCAGCCACGCTAAAAACTTTACCTGGATTTTGTTTGAAGAAAACACTCAGAGCATCAATTAAAAACTGGCCTTCAAAGGGTTCTAACATGGGGATGACTTTTGTCTTCGGGATGATGACAGGTTTCTTCTTCTTACTTCTGCCATTTTGGGCGTAAGTATGAGTACGGTTGGAAGTTACCAAGCCTAAATCCAGAGTGTAACATCCGGGTTCGTCAGGGATGCCAAACCAAGCTTGTCTTTCTCTACCTTGTGTTAGAGATGACTGGACTCTACCTTTGACTACTCTAAAAATATAAGACTCCAACTCTCCATAAAGCGATCGCACAATGAAATCTATATGACATACTGCGCCAAGATGTTCTTCTAGTAGCTTTTTAATCGCTTCCATACGAGTGAGAGATTGATACTCAGGTAACATCGGGATATCAGTTCCCTTAATGGTTTCTGGAGTAATTTCTATCGTTGTTGAAGAACTTGGTTCTGGAGACTCGTTGTTATCTTCATCTGTAGTCACAAAACTCTCTATTTCCAAGCTTTCTGAGTTTTGGGACTCAAGTTCCTGAGACTCCACCAAGTTAACCTCAGTGCGAGAAATCTCATTAGTTGCAGATGGTAGAGATTTTTTGGGGAAAGAGGTGGAAACGTCTGGAGAGATACCACTGATGGATATTTGCTCTTTCTTTTCCGCACTAGGAGACCAAGTAGATAATAACGCTTCTACATGATCCAGCTGCGATCGCGCTTGTGTAAATAAGGTTTCGTACTCTTCTACAAGACGAGCATAATAGTCTCGTAATTCCAACAGTGGAGAGACGAAATCTTGAGGAGGAGGCTCTAATTGCAATTGAGGATTTATCATGCTTCAAATCAACCCAAATCGGTGTCACTTTTGTAAATAGTTGGACGAGGCTTGGCTTTGCGAGTCTGCTGCTGGGATTTTTTCGGTGCTTGTGGTGGACGACATCTCTCGCAATATAAAGGACGAGGACCAAAAGTCTCACGTTTTGTCGCCTCATTACACTCCTTACAGACAAAGTTAAAAACGCGAGTGTGAATTAGCCGCTTATGCGCCCTAACAGTATATTCTCTAACATCAATTAACTTACTGGTCATAATCAAGAGTATGGAATTACAAGTCTCTCAATATAGCTATTCAAGCAAATAAACTAGGATCAGTGTGTGTTTAGTTGTCTGTTTTATTCAAATTAGCAATTTTAGGAAAAACACTAAATGCCAACTTGGCACAGAACACACGAGAAACATTAATTGCTTGTCTTATTAGCATATAGCCCATTATCAACAACTAGGTAATATTTGCCACTATATATCTGACTTTTATATGATTTTTGAATAAATTCGGGACATATATGAATCGGATTTGATTTTTGTTCCATCACTTGTGCTGGCGCTGAAAAATATGGGTCTCTGTAGGCTGGCCAATGCCAATAAAACCATGATACGGGCAGCATTGCCCACCTACGTATATTTCAGAAATCAAATACTAGTCCTATATAACTTAGAAAATACAAAAATTAAACAAAATTTAGAGATGCACTCTCTGGCAATGTTAATAAGTGAAATTTTTTCCAACCCAAAGGGGATGTCAGACTAAATTTATCGACCCAGCGCAAAAGATAACAATAATCCTTTTACTTTCTGCACTTTTGTGTAGAAATCTTGATGTCAAACAATTATAGTTGCTCTATTTACAACAGGAGAGGCATAATCTTAGATTAATTCTCTGATTTGAATGCAAATTGTGAACGATGTCAAGAAGATCCTATTTTTAGCGGCAAACCCTCAAAATACAGTACGGCTACGTCTGGATAAGGAAGTAGAAGAAATTCGCACCACACTACAGCTATCCGTCAATCGCGATCGCTTTGTGATTGAGTCTAGAGGTGCTGTACGTCCTGATGATTTACAGCAGTATATGTACAATCTCAAGCCGCAGATCGTCCATTTTTCGGGGCATGGAGGCGGCGAGTATGGATTAGCTTTTGAGGACGAAAACGGGGCGGAACAGCCAGTCAGTACTGATGCTTTGGCGAAGTTCTTTCAACTGTTTGCGGGTGAAGTTAACTGTGTGGTACTAAATGCTTGCTACGCATCAGTACAGGCTGAGGCGATCGCCCAGTATATTCCCTATGTGGTAGGAATGAATCAGGCGATTGGGGATGAAGCCGCACGGCAGTTTGCTCAGGGTTTTTACAGGGCGATTTGGGACAATCGCTCCATTGAGGATGCTTTTGCGTCGGGAGTGAATGCGATCGCCTTAGATGGGATTCCGGAGGATCTGACCCCTGTATTGTTGAGGCGAGCGGATCGGGTAACCACACAAACAATCGCCAGCAGCAGCGTCAGTTTAGAATCTCCTGATGGGCAAGTGAGAATTGATTCCCGGTTTTATGTTCATTCTTCCTATGAGGAACGCTGTTATGCAGAGGTCAAGAAGCCAGGCTCATTGATTCGGATTAAATCACCCCACAATATGGGCAAATCTTCGCTGATGGTGCGAGTCCTTGGCTATGCTGCTCAGTTGGGGTATCGCACAGTGACATTGAATCTGGAGCAGGTAAACCAGAAATTCTTTAATGATCTAGATAAATATATGCAGTGGTTTTGCGCTTCTGTGGGCAAACCGCTAGGGGTGAGAATCAAGATTGAGGAATATTGGGATGATATTTTTGGCGCGAATGATAATAGTACTGATTACTTCGAGAAATATTTGTTAGATGATACAGAACCACCCTTGGTAGTAGCAATCGACAATTTCGATCGCGTGTTTAAATATCCTGATATTGAGACAGATTTTTGTGGTTTGTTACGCGGTTGGCACGAGCGATCGCGCAGTAATCAACTATGGGGTAAACTTCGCTTCGTGATTGTCTACTCCCAAGAACCATACTTGCAAAAAGATATTAACCAATCACCGTTCAATGTGGGTTTGCCAATTGAGTTAGGAGAATTTACCACAGCCCAGGTGCAGGAGTTAATCAGGTTGCACGGACTCGATTGGTCTGGGCAATTTGTCAAGCAGTTTATGGATCTGATTGGTGGGCATCCTTATTTAGTGCGATCGGCACTGTATCACATAGCAGCAGGCGATTTAACTTTAGAGGAGTTTCTGAGGACTGCACCAACGGAAGCCGGCATTTACAGCGACTATCTGCTGGGACATCTCAAGTCGCTAGAAGACTATCCCACATTAGGAGCAGCGATGAAAACCGTTGTCACATCTGAGTTTCCCGTGCGTCTGCGTTCTGAGGAAGCCTTTAAGTTGGATAGCATGGGTTTGGTCGTGCGGGTTGAGAATAACGTCCAGCCCCGATGCCAATTGTATCGTCAATATTTTCGCGATCGCTTAGGAGTTTAGCGGATGACTACCTCACCCGAACCTCAACCCGCAAATCATAGCACTCAATTTAGCTACCAAGTGGGCGGCAGTTTGCCCATCGATAACCCTGCCTATGTAGAGCGACAGGCAGATCGGGAACTGTATGAACGTTTAAAGGCGGGTGAGTATTGTTTCGTGTTTAACTCGCGGCAAATGGGTAAATCGAGTTTGCGAGTACGGGCAATGCAGAAATTACAGCAGGATGGGGTTGTCTGTGCTGTCATCGATCCGCAAACGCGGGGTACGACTTTGCGCGAGGATCAATGGTATGCAGGGACTATCAAGCGGCTAATTGGTGACCTCCAACTACAAGATAAAATAGATTTCCCTGGGTGGTGGAAACAACTGGATGGGCAATCGATTTCTGTAGTTGAGCGTTTTTATGAGTTTATCGACCAGATTTTGCTACCCCAAACTACCCAAAATATCACTATTTTTGTGGAAGAGGTTGATAACCTCCTCAGTCTCAAATTTGATACCGATGGATTTTTCATTCTGATTCGTTCCTTATATGAAAGGCGGGCAGAAAAGCCGGATTATACCCGCCTGACCTTTGCATTCTTGGGAGTAGCAACACCTTCTGACCTCATTCGCAGTAGGCGGAGTTCTTCCTTTAATATCGGTCATGCAGTAGAGATGAGCGGGTTTCAACTAGCTGAGACAGAACCGCTACAGCAAGGTTTAATTGGTAAGGTCAGTGATCCCCAGGCAGTAATGCAGTCTGTATTGACATGGACAGGAGGACAACCATTTTTGACCCAGAAGGTGTTGAATTTGGTTGTCCAGCAGGTCAATTCATCCTTGTCACCCCAGGAATTGGTAGAGCAAGTTGTCTGTGCCAAAGTGATCGACAACTGGGAAACCCAAGATGTACCACCACACCTAAAGACCATTCGTGACAGAATTTTGCAAAGTGATGAACAAGGGCGAGGGCGTTTGTTGGGGCTATATCAGCAGGTTTTAGATCAAGAAGGCATTGCTGCCGATGAAAGTTATGAGCAAATGCAACTGCGTTTAACCGGCTTGGTAGTCAAACGGGACGGCAAACTCAATGTTTACAATCCCATTTATGCGGCGGTATTTAACCAGCAATGGGTAGATCGGGCATTGGCGGATTTGCGTCCGTCTTTTTATGCGGAAGCCATGAAAGCCTGGCAAGAATCCGATGAGCAAAAACAGTCATTTCTACTGCGGGGACAGGCGCTAGAAGATGCCGAAGCCTGGGCAAAGGGTAAACGCCTCAGTGATGAAGATGACAGATTTTTACGGGAAAGCCGCGAGGTAGAAAAGCAAGACATTGACCGCAAACTAGAAGCGGAACGTCTAGCGCGGGAGACAGCAGAACAGGCAAATCAAATCCTTACGGAGGCGGAGCAGACAGCGAAGCGGAAAGTGAGAGTTGGTTCGATAATTTTGGCAGGGACACTAGTAGTTGCAGGGGTGGCGAGTGTCTGGGCAGGAATATCTGTTAATGATGCAAATGTTAAGGTTGCCAATACACAAAAAGAAGCAGAAGAATTAACGGACAAGGCCAATCAGAGGGTGAAAGAGGCAAATATTCAGGTTGCCAATACAAAGGAAGAAGCAAAAAATCGAACGAAAAAAGCAGATGATGATGTTCGACTAGCTCTTGAGAATTTAGGGAAAATAACTAAACAAGCAAAGATTGATAAAGAAACAGCAGCAAAAAGTCTGATTGAGGCACAAGTAAAGCAGAAGGAAGCAAATCGGAAAGTTGAGCAAGCTAAAAAAGATTTGGCAGCAGCGAAGGCAGAGCTTAAAAATGTAGACCGACAGTCGCAAGAAAAGGTGGCAGCAGCACAGGCAAAAGTAGCTGATGCTGAAGCTAAGGTGGCACAAGCAATTCAACTGCGCGAAAAAGCTGAAAAAGAAGCTAGGGAAGCTCAAGACAATACGAGACTTGCACTGCAAGGTAATGCACTAGAGCAGTCAGGAATTGTTGCAATGCAACAGTTTGATTCTGAAGAGTTGAACTCTTTAATAAAGTCCATAAGAAGTGCGAGAAATCTAGAAAATTTAGTTAAAAATGGTACCTCTTTAGAAAATTACCCAGCGTTTAGCCCCCTATTTGCATTACAAAAAATACTCGACAAAATTTTTGAGGTAAACCAACTTACAGGACATCAGGGTTGGGTTAGGGGAATCCGCTTTAGTCCAAATGGAAGGCTTATAGTCACTTCTGGTTCGGATGGTACAGTCCGGATTTGGGATTATTTAGGAAAACAGCAAATCGAATTTAAGGCTCACTGGGGCAGTATTTTAAGTGTAAACTTTAGTCCAGATAGTAAACTCATTGCCACAGCATCAGATGATGGAATGGTTCGGATTTGGAATCTATTAGGAGAGATGTTATCTGAATATAAACATCAAAATGTTATTCGTGATATTGCTTTTAGTCCAGATAGTAAATTCATTGTGACTGGAGGTGAAGATGGTGATATTAATTTGTGGAGTTTGCAAGAAAAGCAAAAGATAAAGAATTGGATGGCAGAACAGGGTGCAATTTATAGTCTAAGTATTAGTTCAGATGGTCAATATATCGCTACGGCAGGAAAGGATAGGATAGCTAAACTTTGGAATTTAGCAGGACAAAAGCTATCTGAATTTAAAAGTCCCAATGGTAGCTTTCGTAGTATAAGCTTTAGTCCCGATGGAAGATTATTAGCTACCGCAGGTGATGATAGTAAGGCAAGACTTTGGAAACTATCAGGTGAACAACTTGCAGAATTTAAAGGTCACGTAGGATGGGTTAGAGATGTAAGTTTTAGCCCCGATGGAAAGTTATTAGCCACAGCAGGTGATGATGGCAAGGTGAGACTTTGGCATCTATCAGGCAAGCAGTTAATAGAATTTAAGGGACATCAAGGAGGGGTATTAAGTGTAAGATTCAGCCCAAATAACAAACTTCTGGCTACAACGGGTACAGATAGTAATGCTAAAGTTTGGAGTTTAGCAGGAAAGCAACTTAATCCAGATGTGCTTTATTCTACTAGACCATTTTTGAAAAATATAGAAGGGGAAAGTAGTAATGAATGTTTTTCTTTATATGCACCTGGATTATATCCAGAGCGAGTTTCTTCTTCGCTTTTTGAAGATAATCAAGTTGGGAGAATATCATTTGAGAATCGAACAAGCAGAATTATTAAGGTTAAGCTCTACCATCCAGATGTACCTGGAATAGCATTTGGGGAGTACCCTGTAGAACCAAAATCTATCTGGACTTTCCCTCCAGAAGGGGAAGATTATGGTTTTGGTAGTGACTGGGGAATTCAGGCAGATAACTCTAAAATCTGCGTTCTTGGGCGAGTTTCTAACTGGAATCTTTCTAGTAATAGTAAGATTCCCCATATCTTTAAAACTTCATCAGACAGATTCCCATTAGGAGATTCTTTTGAAAATCAGAATATAGTAAACAGCGTATCTTTTAATCCAAGTGGACAAATCCTAGCCACTGCTGAACTCAATGGTATGGTAAGGTTTTGGGATCTCTCCAAAAAAGAATTAAGTCGATGGAAAGCGAATAATTATGGTGGGATTGTCAACATAAATTTTAGTTCAGATGGAAAGTATGTTGCTACAGCAATCCCAGGTAAAGTTATAATTTGGGATTTATCAGGTAAGCCAATTGTTCAGTATAACAATACATATCACGTCAGTTTTAGTTATGATAATCGCTATTTAGCGACAGTATTACAAGCCAGTAATACCGAACTTAGTAAAGTGCAGATTTGGAATTGGCAGAATCAATCTCAAAAACAGCCAATAAAAGAATGGCCATTATCTCCGTCAAAAGACAGAGATGTTGGAGTTTATAGCATGAACTTTAGCCAAGATGGGCAGAAAATACTTATTGCCGGTACTTTGCAAGTTAATCGATATAGTATTGTGGACAGCCCAGTTCAACTTAGAGATATTTCCGGTAAGATGCTGGCTGAATTTAAGGGACATCGGGGGGGAGTATTCAGCGCTAACTTTAGTCCTGATCAAAAACAGGTTTTGACAGGAGGAATGGACGGTACAGTTAGGCTTTGGGATTTATCCGGTGTTCAACAGAGTCAGTGGAAAGCTCACAAGGGATGGGTGAGAAGTGTCATATTTATTGATAATCAACGTATTGCTACAGTGGGAGATGATGGATTGGTCAAACTGTGGAGTCGTTCAGGACAACAATTAGCTGAGTTTGCTGGTCATCAGGGAAAAATCAGTAGCATAGCCTTCAGAGCAGTTGATCAAACTATTGTTACATCAGGTTATGACGGTACAGTAAGAACCTGGCATATTGATAACTTGAGCGAACTACTCAAAAAGGGTTGCGACTGGCTGCATGACTATCTGTCCACAAATCCCAATGTAACTGAAAGCGATCGCCAAATGTGCGGTATCGTGAAACACTAAGCTCTCTCTTATGTTGGCATTGTCTGAACTCATACGTCGAGTGCTGAGTGAGTTGTCTATTAAGACACCCACTCAGCACTCAATACTATTCCCCTGGCTTTAACCAATATTGACTTTCACCACTTTATTTCTTTCCGACTCAGCTTTTGGTACAGTGAGGCGGAGGATACCGTTCTTGTACTCAGCTTGTACTTTGTCATTTTGAATTAGAGACGGTAGGGGAATAACTCGTTGGAATTTACCATACCTAAACTCAGAACGAGTAATGCCATTTTCTTCCATCTTAGTCTCAGACTTCCGCTCGCCAGTAATCGAAATCGATTCGGGAGTCGCTTCTACATGAATATCATTTGCTTCTAAGCCTGGGACTTCTAGTTTCAAATGAATAGCATCATCCTTTTCTTCAAGTTCAGCAGCAGGTACAAAGGCAAAACCAACTTTTTCACTACCGTTGGTTGGCATTAACCTATCAAACAAGCGGTTTATTTGCCGTTGTAATGTATCAATTTCTCGAAATGGTTCTAAGCGCTCAATTTCCCGGAAAGGTTCCCATCTTGTGATTGCCATAATATCACCTCTAAAATGCAACATTTGCTTATCAGAAGGCTATTATTAAGCTTTTTACTAATTAAATAAGAGGTATATTGTTGAATTAATTTGCATTGTGGAAAAGCTTAATCTCTAGCTCCTTCACTAAAAGAGTATATCAGGAGCAGACCCCTGTAGGTTCGGTTCCATAACCAAGAGCGATCGCAATAACCGTACCCACTGAAAGTTTGCTATATATCTACCTTTTAACTGATGTTTTTTTTCGATTGCAGTACATAAAAAGAATCATAAATAACCCTGTACCAAACAAATACTTTAAGGGATCAGGAATTCTGGGGTTAGGAGAGAAAAATCCCTCAATAATCCCGGCTATAACTAACATTGGCACAATCCCAAATAATAACTGCACTGCTTGAGAACCATAAAATTTCAAGGCATCACTTCGATGATATTCACCAGGGAATAAAATAGCTCTTGCTATTAACAACCCAGCCCCACCAGCGAGGAAAATGGCGGGTAACTCTAAAGCGCCATGAGGAAAAACAAATGCCCAAAAGGGATAAGCTAAATTGTTCTGCCCTACCAATGTGCCGATAGCACCGATGAGTAAACCATTAAATACCATCACATAAGTTGTGAATGCTCCGGCTGTCATCCCACCTGCAACTGCACCAAAGGACACCTTGAGATTGTTAATCATAATCCCACTAGATGCCAAAGGCTCAATCCCCACAATTGACCCCATCCACAATTTATGTTCATCTCGAACTTGAGAAATTAGGCGTTCTGGGACGATTAAAGACATGAATGTCGGGTCTTGCCAAGCATACCACCAAGCAACTAGTAGACCTAGAACAAATAAAGCGGTAGCTGTGGCAGTGTATGTGAATGTTTGCTGAATCACTGCGGGTAGTTCCCATCGGTAAAATTCCACCACCGCTTGCCATTCCTGCCTTCTCGAACCTTGGTAAATCTGCGTATAGCCACGAGTTGTCAAGGATTGTAAATTATGTATCAAAATGTTACCGACTTGCTGCGTCTGCGCGCGCGCTAAATCTGCCGCAACTGAACGATATAAACTAGCTAACTCCCGAATTTCTGTAGCTGGGAGAGACTTTAACCCTTTTGTTTCCACCTGTCTTAATAAAGCATCTAAACGCTGCCAGTTTGACTCTCGCCGAGCAATCCAACGTTGAATATTCATAAATTTTGGGAATATTAGCAATTAACGTACTTTAAGATAGCCTCAAATTCACACCCGTAATTTCAAGGAAATTTCGCATCTATGGCAGGAAACTTTGGTTCTCCCAGTCCCACGCAAGCACTGAGTGTAGGAAATGTTGTCAGTGCAGGGCTACGGTTGTATCGTTCTCATCTTAAGGACTACTTTTTATTGGCATTAAAGGCTTATGCCTGGGTGCTAGTTCCAGTTTATGGGTGGGCAAAGTTTTATGCCCTCACAGCCCTAATTTCGCGCCTAGCCTTTGGTGAATTGGTGAATCAACCCGAAAGTATTCCATCGGGTGAACGTTTTGTTAACTCTCGACTGTGGCAATTTTTGTTGACAATACTCTTATTGTTTCTTGTCGGTATTGGCATTGGTTTAGGTGTAGTAATTTTATCTATTTTATTAGGAGTGGTATCGGCGGCATTTGTTGGGGGGGCGGGACAACAAGGCAACCCTGCGACTTATCTTGTATTTATTCTCGCGGCTTTTGTCATCGGTATTGTGGCGCTATTAGGGATTTTGTGGCTGGTGACACGTTTTTATTTAGTAGATTTGCCTTTAGCTGTAGAGGAAGGTATCGAGGCTACTTCTGCAATTAGTCGCAGTTGGGAATTAACTCAAGGTCACGTTTGGCGGATACTGTTGATTTCCTTTGTTGGTTTCTTAATCACAATCCCTATTCAAATTGTGGTTCAGATTGTTATAAGTATTCTGCAAGCGGTATTTTTACCTTTAATCAGTGATGGTAATACTGCATTTGCTCTGCTTTATTTTGTCCTGGTTTTAGTTCTTAGTTTCAGTAGTGGTGCTTTATTGATACCCTTTTGGCAAAGCATCAAGGCTGTAATTTATTATGACCTGCGGAGTCGTCGTGAAGGGTTAGGCTTGCAGTTACGCGATCGCGAAATTTAACCACGATTTTATAGCACCAGCAGCCAGAACCCTCATACTCGAAAGTTTTATTAATTTTGAATTTCTATGCACCTGTTTAACCGTGTCAAATACCGCACACCAGAAAGTGTAGAGATAGAATTTACCGTCGCTGGTATTGGTAATCGTGCTTGGGCTTTAATCATTGATTATTTGATTTTAGCTGCGACTTGGGTGGTATTCTTCCTTGTCTGGGCTTTTATTTCCGCTCAGTTAGTAGATTGGTGGACAGAAACTTTCGGTTCGGCGACGGCTGTTTGGCTAGTAGCGATCGCATTTATTGTTAGCTTTGTCATGTACACGGGCTATTTTGTCTTTTTTGAGACTTTATGGCAAGGCCAAACCCCCGGTAAACGCTCAGTTAAGATTCGCGTAGTTCGAGATGATGGCAGATCAGTTGGTTTACAACAAGCTACTCTGCGAGCTTTATTACGACCTTTCGATGAATTTCTGTTTATTGGGGCTTTTTTAATTATTTTTAATAGTAAAGAAAAGCGTCTTGGTGATTTAGCCGCAGGCACAATTGTTATTCAAACGGAAACACCAACTACTCCAGCTACTTTCACTATTTCTGAACAAGCCAAGTCACTCTATGCAGAATTATTACAGATTACTGACTTATCAAGGTTATTACCCGATGACTTTGCTGTAATTCATGAATATCTACAGCGACGTAGTGCAATGAGTAACAAAGCCAGAAGTGTCTTATCTATCAAACTAGCCGAACAAGTTCAAGCAATTCTGCACTTAGAAACATTACCCGCAACTGTGACCTCTGATGTATTTTTAGAAGCTGTTTACCTTGCTTATCGTGGGGCGGCAAGTGGGGAGTAGGAAGTGATCATGAATATTAAATTAATATATTCTTCCCCCTGCCCCCCTGCCTCTTATCTCCTCACCCTGCTTTCAAGTTGAAAGTGATGAGATGTTCCAGCAGTGCCATCACATCGTTACGGCTGAGTTTTTCTTTACCGTTGGCGATCGCATCAATGGTTCCATGTGCCAATGTCAAGGGGATTTGACAAAAGTTGAGCGCTGGCCCATCTGGTAAAGCTTGGGTGTAAGCATCTGCTAGGGCGAGATTTCGCAAGGCATACTCCTGCATATTGTTTGCGTCCCAACCGTCAGGAAAAAAGCTGACTCCACGTCCTAAATCTTCCACATGGTTACGCAGGATATTAACTGCTTGCAAACCTCTACCAAACCCAATCGCTAAAGTCCGGTTTGTTTGTGTCCCATCATACCAAGTCCATAAATCTGAGAGTAGCAAACCAACTGCACCAGCCACCCCAAAGGTATAGCGATCTAAGTCAGACTCTGTATAAATTTTCCAGTTGTTTTCTGCCCAATAAGCCATACGGTCTGACATAGCCGCCGTTGCATCCCAAATTCGCGGCGCAATTGTTTCTGGTGCAAGCAGAGACCACTCTCGAATCCTCATAGTGACTTCTTCCAGGGTATTCTCGTAACCGCTAAATCCGGCAGCGAAGGCATCAACAGGAAAACCATCAACCCCAGCTTGTAGAGTCAAGCTAATCCCACGCAACAGCTTTGCTTTTGTGGGGTTATCAAGGGTGGGATGGTCTTCGATTTCATCGATAGCACGCATACACAAGTATGCGGATGCGACTGCCTCTTGTAATCCTGACGGCAAAATACTAATTGGAATATAAAAAGTACGACTAGTGTCTTTGAGGATTTGCAAGGCATCGCTACGTAAATCCATGTTTTCACTCCTCTGTTGATTTTTACACCACATCCCACTACCAGTTTTTTGATAATACTGGATATTGTTTTGACTAAACTGGAAAAACTAGAGATTAGCTAGTATTGCTCCTAAATATTAATGTTTTTTTGTATCAAAATTAACAAAATTTTCAATTTATTAAAATCACATCTATTTTGATGTGACTTGTGCTGTGCGTATTTGCGTTGTTGTTTGATATTACATTATAAATTTTTGGTGTAAATATAAACAGTGATAGCAATGTGACATTCTGTAATATACCAAATTTATCTTATTATTCAAAGTTAATTCCCATGTATCGAATCTTAAAAGTCTCTTTGGCAGAGATTAATTCTTCGAGAACGACTATGTTCAACCTTAAGAGATCGACAAATGAAAAAATACTCAATATGTATGGTGTGTCAGTCAGAAAAAACTGTGGAAACACCGAGAAATCATTATTTATGTAACCCTCTCAGGGGTTGTCTTTAAAATATTACTGTCTCTAGCGAAAACTTTCTTTGCTATTAATTATTGCTTAAAAATGGTAAAATCAGGATTATTTTAATTATGTTAAATGAAGATTAGAAATTATTGAGAAAATAAACAAAGAATACATTTATTAGATAAAATCCTGACTATATTGTCTTATTTATTCAAGTTATATGAATCTGATTTAATTATTGTACAAACTGAAATATCTGTAGTGTGTGCATAGGCGGTAATATATAATTCAGAAATCAAATAGTAGTTCTATATAAGCTTTGTTGTATAGAACATGGTAAGATTTGAATCCTGATTGCTTAATTCTTATTCAACGTCGATTCAGGGTTTTGCATTTGTTTACCTAAGTTGACAATTGGGAAGATATTAAACATGAGTTTCTGTTCATCTATTTATATTTATATTCGTAGAAGCATTTTACCAGAGCTAATTAAAAGCACAAAAATAAAATGGTAAAGATTTTAAGTGTTAACGGCATTTAAAAACATTTTAATTACTGACACAGCAAAAAATATATACATAGGTAGATGTAAACCAATACCTTTAGCAGTAGTTTAAATCAAGTAACCGCGCATATCGATAGTAAATCATCCTAAACATTACAATCGTATAGGAATCTGATTTGATTATTGTTAGCGTAGCCTGCGCTGGCGCAGAAAAATCTGAGTATCTAGGCCACTTGCTCCAAGCAAGGAACCCCCCTTGCCTACAAGAGGCTACTGCCAACGTGGAGAGCGTTTGTCTTTGCTACGCAACACTACCGCGAACGACACGCTACGCATAGCGTCCCCCAGGGAACGTAGAGAAGATCAGACTGCCTCACCAACGCAGTGGCTCCCATACGTATAATTGCAAGATAAGATAGTAGTCTTATATACAAATAAAGTTACAGAAGTCTCAATGTTAGAATTCAACCACTTGCGACTGCACAATATGCACGGTTCACTAGTGGCAAAAATTGCGAGTGCGATCGCCACGTTGGTTAGTAGTTCCATATTAATTGGCTGGCTGCTCGATGTAGAACTTCTCAAAATATTTTTTTGGGGTAGTTCAGGGATCATGACACCGAATACAGCATTATGCTTCGCACTCTGCGGTATTTCTGTATGGCTTTTAGTAACGAAACCGTTGGGGGTATCACATTCCAGACAGAGCCACAAGCTTTACAAAAAACTGTCTAGAGCTTTTAGTTTCTCTAATACCATTATTGCTGCGCTGGCAATTTGCGAATATTTGTGTGGCTGGGAATCGGGAATTGACAAACTGTTTTTGGGTGGTGTGTTTACTACCATCAACACACCACATATGGGGTTGAATACAGCAATTAATTTTCTCCTCATAGGTATAGCTTTAGAACTGCTGAGTTATCCCCGAAATAATCGCAGCTATTGGTATGCTCAGATTCTCACTCTCTTTACCACCGTGATTTCCTTAGAGGTGTTTGTCTGCTATGCCTACAAAGTGAATTTTTTTTACACAATTAACCCGAACTTTACCTCGATGTCTTTGCAGACAGCATTATTATTTATAGTGCTGTGTATTGGCATTTTGTCTGGACAATCAGAAAAAGGGCTAATGAAGATAGTGTTTAGCGATAGCTATGGGGGTTTAATTGCACGTCGCTTATTACTAGCAGCGATTACCGTACCTTTGTTCTTGGGGTGGTTAATCCTCGAAGGACAAAGAGCCGGCAGATACGGCCCAGACTTTGCCGTTTCAGTCTTTGCGGTTATCTTAATTGTCATTTTTGTGATCATCATTTGGCAAAATGCAGTAGTCATCGAACTTTTGAGCCAACAACGCGATCGCGCTCAAGAAAGTTTGAAAGCTTATGAGGAAAAACTGAAAAGCCTTGTCAATGCCAATATTATTGGCATTGCTTTCGCAGATATTTACGGTGGTATTCAACAAGCCAACGAAGCATTTTTGATGATGGTTGGTTATTCTCAGGAAGACTTACTTACAGGCAGACTCAATTGGAAAAATCTCACACCACCAGAATATTTCTACTTAGATGAGCAAGGTATTGCGGAAGCTCAAGCCAACCCCAAAGGAGCTTGTACAACTTATGAAAAAGAGTACATTCGCCAAGATGGTAGCCGCATTCCCGTATTAATTGGTTATGTATTGCTAGGAGAAAAGCGCGAAGAATCCGTTGCCTTTATTTTAGACTTAAGCGAACGCCAACAAGCACAACAGAAAATACTCCAACTTAATAAAGATTTACAGCGTCGCGTCGTCGAATTACAAACTTTATTAGACATGATACCTATTGGCATTGGCATAGCAGAAGATGCAGAATGTCAAAATATTAAAATTAATCCAGCTTTTGCCAAGCAATTGCAACTTTCCACAGATGTAAATGCCTCCCTCAGCGCTCCCCCAAATCAAAGACCAACCACATTTAAAATATTTCACGAAGGTAGAGAGCTTTTACCAGCAGAACTTCCCATGCAGTACTCTGCGGTTCACGGTGTAGAAGTATTAGATTATGAAGTTGATGTAGTTCATGACAATGGCGAAATCATCAAATTGCTAGAGTACGTCGCCCCACTGTTTGATGAAGATGGCAAAATTAGAGGCTGTATTGGTGCATTTGTAGATATTACACAACGCAAGCAAGCAGAAGAATTGCTGCGAAATGAGCAAAAATGGCTAGAAGATGTGTTGAATCTGATGCCAAGACCATTGCTGTTTATTGAACCAGAAACAGCACGCGTCACCTTTGCCAATCGGGCAGCTGATGAATTAGCTGGTGGTCAATTTCCCAGAGGAGTACCAGCCGAAGAGTATCACACTGTATATCATTTCACAGATATCAATGGTAATCCCATACCCAATGAGCAGATGCCTGGAGTACGGGTTGCTAGAGGAGAACGTCTAGAAGGATTAGAGTTAGACTGGCATACCAACAATGAAGTACTATCTTTACTCATATTTGCTGATACCTTGCCAGCCATGCACGGTTATCCAGCTACCTGTGTAGTAGTATTACAAGATGTAACTCAGATCAAGCAGGCAGAAAAAGCTCTATCCTTGGGTTATCAACGGCTAAAACTACTATTTAGTACAGCTAATGACCTGTTATCAAGTCAGGAACCAGTAGCACTGATTGATAGTTGCTTCCAGAAACTGGCACAGCAAATTGGACTGGATGTTTATTTCAACTACCTAGTAGAAGACAATTCTCAGTCCATACGTTTAGCTTCTTATCACGGCATTTGTCCCCAACTGGCTCAAGAAATCAAGTTTTTAGAGTTTGGGGAAGCCATCTGTGGTACAACTGCTCAGGAACGTCGTTCCATCGCTTTAGAGAACGTCCAGCAGTCAACTGACCATAAAACCCAGCTAATCCGCTCTATGGGGATTCATGCTTATTACAGTTATCCATTGATTGCTCAAGGCAGACTTTTGGGGACACTCTCCTTTGGCAGTCGTAGCCGTGCCAGCTTCACCGATAATCAAAAAGGGATGATGCAGGCGGTTTGCGACCAAATTGCGATCGCTATGGAACGAATGGAACTGATTAATTCCTTGCAACGGCAGACAGAACAATTAACAGAAGCCAATCGCATGAAAGATGAGTTTTTGGCTATCTTATCCCATGAATTGCGATCGCCTCTTAACGCCATTCTTGGCTGGGCGCAATTATTACAAGCCCGTAGGCTAAGTGAAGCGCAAACCGCCAAAGGCTTAGAAACCATCGAGCGCAACGCCAAAGCTCAAACCCAACTAATTGAAGACTTACTAGATATTTCGCGGATGATTAGAGGTAAGTTACGTCTCAACGTCGGCACTTGTAACCTGATTCCCATCATTGAAACAACCATCGATAATATTAACCTCGCCGCCCAAGCTAAAGAAATCGATTTAACATTTTTCTTAGAAAATCCAGCTACCGAAAACTTACCATTCCAGGTTTCCGGTGATCCAGAACGCTTACAGCAGGTGATCTGGAATTTACTCACAAATGCCATTAAATTCACACCCTCCGGCGGCAAAGTAGAAGTGAGACTCACCAAAAATCCTGGTTGTGAACAAAATGAACTCATCACTAATAGCTACGCACAAATCCAAGTCATCGATACAGGTATAGGTATTAATTCCAGCTTTCTACCTTACGTATTTGACCGCTTTCGCCAAGCTGACAGTTCCATCACCAGATCCCACGGAGGTTTGGGATTAGGTTTAGCGATTGTTCGCCATCTAGTAGAGTTACATGGCGGTACAGTTCATGTATATAGTCCTGGTGAAGAACAAGGTTCTACATTTACAGTCAAATTACCCCTCCTCTCGGAAAATAAAGCAACTGCTATCGAGCCAATTAGCCCAAGAGGAGAACATCTCACCCCCTTACCTTTATGTCCTTCGCTATTAGGGGTGCGGGTGTTAGTAGTAGATGACGAGTCAGATTCTCGTGATTTCGTCAGCACAGTATTAGAGCAATGTCAAGCTCAAGTCAGATCAGTGGCGACAGCAAAAGAGGCATTACAGATAATTTCCCAATGGAAACCAGATGTTTTGGTCAGTGATATCGGAATGCCAGAAGAAGACGGCTACTCTCTAATTCGCAAACTACGCTCCTTACCGCCAGAACAAGGGGGAAATATTCCCGCCACCGCCTTAACAGCCTACGCCAGAGCCGAGGACAGAACACGAGCCATTCAAGAAGGATTCCAACTACATTTACCAAAACCCATTGAACCCACAGAATTGGCTACAGTCGTCGCCAGTTTAATTAAGCGTGGTCAGAGACGCGATTAATCGCGTCTGTACAATCATCAATCCCCAATCCCTCACTTATCCCCACACAGCAACCCAAACCGAATTAACCCCCGCTCATAACCGCGACGCATTAAGCCTAGTGATAAGGCTCCTTGGATGGTAGTCCAACCGGCGCGGAGTAAGCCGAATATTGCTTGGGGGGTAAAGGCGGAATCGATGACGATGTTCCAAAATTGGGCGACGGATTGCGACCAGTCGGCGGTGCGGAGATTGTTTAATGGTAGTTGACGTGCGATCGCCTCATACTCTGGCAACGAAATTACATAAGGCAAACAATACACCCGATAAATATCTTCTAGGTGCTTTTGTTCATCAGCCGTCAGTGGTGTTTCATCCGTAGGACGATGACACCATGTCACCATGATTAACTTACCACCCGGTTTGAGGACTCGGTAACACTCCTGCAAAAACTTGGTTTTATCTGGCATATGTTCGCCACTTTCCAGCGACCACACCAAGTCAAAAGAATTATCATCAAAAGGCATTGCTTGAGCATTTGCCACTAAAAACTGACTTCTACCACTCAAACCAGCTTCCTTGGCTCTTTCTGTGGCTCTAGCGGCTTGCACTGGACTCAGGGTAATTCCTGTAGCTTTAGCATTCAACTTTCCTGCCAAATATAGAGAACTACCACCAATACCACAACCCACATCTAGTATATTTTCTGCTGTTTGTACCCCTGCCCAAGTGAGTAATTCTTCAATTAAATCAATTTGCGCTTGACGACGGTTTTTTTGTTCAGTACCATCTGCACCATAATAGCCGTGGTGCATATGTTCGCCCCAAATCTCTTCCCACAGCCCAGAGGAAGCGTCGTAAAATTGCTGGATTTGTTGGTATAGTGTTGCACTCATAAAAAAGCAGTGTTAATACAAAACAGAAATTAAAAAAAACATATTCGTAGGCTACCATGTGTGTTTTTAATTAAATAAGAAAGTTTTTGTTTCGTTTCCAGGATCAACCTTATGGCTCTTATTAGGAATAACTTATAAGTCCATCCTTTTAAACCAACCTCCATGAGCTAAAGGATTTGATGATTTTGACCGTTAAATATTGAATTTTTAATTGCTTATGACCGTTTCGCGCACAGTTTGCTTGGGATTTCTAGCTGTCATCGCAGTGGGAACTATCTTGTTGATGATGCCTTTCTCCACTAGCAATGGTAATTGGAATGATCTGATTGTGGCTTTGTTTACATCAACATCAGCAGTTTGCGTCACTGGTTTATCAGTGGTTGACCCTGGTACTTATTTTTCCTTTTGGGGACAGTTGTTCATTGCTTTGTTGGCGCAAATTGGTGGGTTAGGTTATATGACAACTACCACCTTTTTGATTCTGCTGATTGGGCGCAAATTTGACCTACGGCAAAAAATTGCTATTCAACAAGCTTTAGACCGCCCCGGAATGAGTGGTAGCACTCAAGTTATTCGCTCAATTATTGCCACAACGCTAATTTTTGAAATTACAGGTGTCTTTTTATTATTACCAGCTTTTGTCCCTGATTATGGCTGGAATCAAGGACTATGGTTAGCTATATTTCATAGTGTTAATGCCTGGAATAATGCTGGCTTTAGTCTGTTTAAAGATAATCTAATTGGTTATCAATCCTCATTTTTAGTAGTTTTCACAGTTACAGGATTAATTATCTTTGGTGGAATTGGTTATCAGGTAATTTTAGAAACTTACATTTGGTTACGCGATCGCATCCTCAAGAAAAAGGAAACTTTGGTATTTTCATTAGACTTTAAAGTCGCCACTAGCACAACACTAATACTTTTATTTCTAGGCACAATCGCCTTTTTCTGCATAGAAGTAAGAAACCCAGCAACCTTTGGTTCACTTAATTTACGCGATCAATTTTTAGTAGCTTGGTTTCAGTCAGTTACTCCTAGAACTGCTGGCTTTAACACCATTGACATTGGCAAAATGACAACTGCGGGTCTATTTATCACCATTGCCCTGATGTTTATCGGTGCAAGTCCAGGCGGTACCGGAGGAGGAATGAAAACCACCACACTGAGAGTTTTAACTAGCTGTACTAAAACGATTCTTCAAGGTAAAGAAGAAGTTTTATTATATGAACGTAAAATAGCAGTTGCTCTCATCTTAAAAGCAGTTGGTGTTTTAGTTGGTTCTATAGCAACCGTCATTTTAGCCACAATCGTCATATCTCTTACAGACCCACAACTAGATTTTATTCAAATTCTATTTGAAGTAGTATCAGCCTTCGCCACTGTAGGTCTTTCAACTGGTATCACAGCTAGCGTCTCCCCAGCAGCAAAACTCGTTTTAATTATCACCATGTATGTAGGTAGAGTAGGAGTTTTACTACTAATGTCTGCTATATTAGGAGATCCGCGACCGACAAGGATTCACTACCCTGAAGAAAACTTACTTGTAGGGTAACTGAAAAAGACAAGAAGCAGGGGAAGTCAGTAAAAATTATTGGCAACTGACAACTGACAACTGACAACTAACAACTGATAAAATTTGAAAGAATAAGCAAAAGAAAGCTTTGAATTAATTTAGTCTAAGAGTTTTTGCTTTCAATACAGGGATTAATAATAAGGATTTCAACTGTGAATCTGTCATCGCTAGGTTTTTTTCGCAGTTTACGCAAAGATAATAACCAATTTGCTGTAATTGGCTTGGGTCGTTTTGGTCGTTCTGTCTGTTCAACACTGCATAAGTTAGGCTATCAAGTGCTAGCAACAGATATAGATGAAAAACGAGTGTCAGCAGCGTTGACGGAAGAAATAGTTGGTCATGCTTTACAACTAGATTCAACCGAAACAGCCGCCCTTAGGGAAGCGGGTATTCTGGAATTTGATACAGTAATTGTGGCAATTGGTAACTATGTTCAAGAAAGCGTAATCACCACTTTAAATGTGAAGGAAGCTGGAGTCCCTCATGTTGTTGCTAAAGCTTCCAGTGAAGTCCATTACAAGCTATTAAAGCGGGTTGGTGCAGATCATGTTGTTTTTCCTGAATATGAGGCGGGTTGTGCCTTAGCACGGACACTGACGAAGCCATCAATTCTTGATAGATTCGACCTTGATCCAGATAACAGTATTGTAGAGTTAATTGTGCCAGATGAATTCCACGGGAGAACTATCGCAGAATTGCAGTTACGCAATCGTTACGGGTTGAATTTATTAGCTGTGAGTCAAGATGGTAAATTTCAAATTAACCCTAACCCCGGTAAACGTTTAGAACGTGGTACGGCAATGGTGGTTATAGGTTGTGATAGAGATATTAATCGCTTGCCGATTTAAAGCCAAAAAATATGACGGGCAAAATGCTCGTCATACAAAAATTTTATAAGATTATGCAGTTTCCAGCTTCCCCTTTTAACGCAGAGTAGTGCGGAGGTTAGCGCGGAGGCACACAGAGGTTTTCTGGTGATAGCTCGCTAGTGATAAAATAATTGAGCGTTTCTTTATCGAGAATTGGTATTAGGAAATATTGGTGGAAACTGCTTTTGTTCATCCGAGACAGTTACTGCACCAGAATTAGCTGGTTGTTCTTTTGGTGCTGTTAGTTGAGTTAGTTTTTCTAAGAGGTTGTTTGTAGCGTTGTCTGTCGGCTTGGGTGTGGATGCTTGTCTTTGTTGCAGCTTTTGCTCCTCGATTTTCTGAGCAACTTGCTGCATTAACTGTTCCGTCTTCTCTGTTTGCTCCAGGTTCCCTTGTTGGCTGTATTCTTCCTGAGCGCGTTTGAAGGCGTTACTAGCTTTTTGCAGGTCGCCCTGGTTATATAAAGTTATCCCCAAGTTATAGTAAGCTAGGGCATTTTTGGGGTCTTGGCGAACAGCTTGGGTATAAGCGGCTATGGCTTCCTCTGGTCGTCCTTGCATCGCCATTAAGCTACCTAAATTACTGTAAGCTGCCGCATTTTGAGGATCTAACTTCAAAACTTCTCTATAGGCGACGATCGCCTCTTCTATTTTACCTGTTTGTTGCAGGGCGATCGCTAAATTGTGATGAGCGTTGACTTTACTGGGTTCGAGATTAACTGCATCTTGGTAAGCGGCGATCGCTTCCTGCAATAATCCTTGTTCGTATAATACCAAACCCAAGTTATAATGAGCCTCCACCCTTCTTGGGTCTATCACTAAAGCTTGGCGATAAGCTGTAATAGCACCTTCTTTTTTTCCCTGTTGTTGCAATGCTAAACCCAGGTTGTAATAAGTTTCTCCCAAATTTGGGTTAAGTCTAATCGCTTCCCCATATTCCTGAACCGCCACATCTAGACGGTTTTGCATCAGGTAAATATTTCCTAGATAAGCTCTAGCCATTGCCAAATTGGGTTCTCGCTGCAACGCTTGGCGAAAAGCGTTTTCTGCACCTTGCCAGTCACTACGGTTGTAGCGTGTAACACCCTGTTGGTAAAGACTAGCTGTTTCCAAATCCCGCGAGATGGGAGTTTGTGCCAACAACTTGCTTCCTGGTAAATTCACAATCGGTGCAGCCAACACCAAAAAAGCTGATGCAGCACAGAGAACACCCAAATGCGGCTTTTGCCAATCCGAAATATGCGGACAGGTGATTGACGATAAACCGCAAAACCACTGTTTAATTTGCTGTTGTTTATACATAGTGGTATCTCTGTACTTATGGTTAAGATCCTTACAAGTAAGAGTACCCACTACAACATGAAAAATTAAAAGTTCAAAATTAAAAAATTTTGGAGACAGCAATCAAAACTAATGACAGTTGACTCCTCTAGCTTCCGGTAGAATCAACATGGCATCGCCAAAAGAGTAGAACCGATATTGAGAGGCGATCGCTTCCTGGTATATATTTAACAAGCGTTCTCTGCCAATTAGCGCACTTACTAGCATTAATAAACTAGAGCGTGGCAAGTGAAAATTGGTAATTAAACCTTCCACAACTTGCCATTTATAGCCAGGATAGATAAATAAGTTGGTTTTTCCACAAAATTCTTGTAAATCACCAGATGAGGCTGCTCCCTCTAAGGCGCGGACTACTGTAGTTCCTACAGCAATAATTCTACCGCCAGCTGCTTTGGTGGCTTTGATTTGTTCTACTGTAGCGGCGGGGACTTCAATCCATTCCTCGTGCATTTGATGAGTGGCTACATCTTCCACTTCCACAGGGCGAAAGGTTCCCACACCAACGTGGAGGGTAATAAAAGCTTGATTGATATTGCGATCGCGTAACTTCTCTAGTAACTCTGGAGTAAAGTGTAACCCAGCCGTAGGCGCTGCGATCGCTCCTGGTTGCTCAGCATACACAGTTTGATACTGTTCATCTGCCGCTTGAGATGCAGTGATATAAGGTGGTAGGGGTATTTCCCCGAATTTATCTAAAAGTTGCACCAAAGATTGCCCCTCTGGTAAATCAAACTGTAATAAACGCCCTCCTGTGGCTTTGTCGGTTTCTAAAACAGTAGCGGTTAGCTGGTGGGGATTGGGGAAGGTGGGGCCCCCTTTGGGGATAAGGGGTAATGGGGATTGGGGACTATTTCCTGTTTCCAGATTCCTCACACCTAGTCCTTCAAAAATAATCTGCGTGCCTTTTTTAAAGCGTTTTCCTGGTTTAACTAAAGCCAACCAACAGTTAAACTTGCGTTCTTCTAGCAATAAAATTTCTACTTCTGCACCAGAACTTTTACGCCCGTATAATCTTGCGGGGATGACCTTCGTATTATTCATGATTAATAAATCACCAGGACGCAAAATATCCGGTAAATCACGAAAAATTTGATGTAGAGGTGGTGTTTCTTTACCTGTTGTTTGAGAATTGACGACTAGTAGACGGGAACTGTCTCTGGGAACTGCTGGATTTTGGGCAATTCTTTCTGGCGGTAGTACGTAATCATACCCAGCCAACGAACAATCTAAATTTGTATCCTCTGCTGCTGCACTAGAAGTTTGTTCAAGGTTTAATTGTAATGTCTGTCTCTTCATTGAAATTCCCGATGCTTGGAATAAGTTTGTTTACATTTTTTTGACAAAAGTAGTCAATTTTAGACCTAAATTATAAGATTGACATTATGACGTAACACTTAAGCAATTTGATAATAAATGGGTAAACTCCCCCATGCAAAGACGGGGGCATTTACCCTACCGGGATACCAATCAATTGAGGAAGATAGAGATGTAAGATTGGATTTGATCCCAAACACCATGATGGAATACCTATACTATCTGGCAAATGCCAGTTTAACTCTGAGGGTCGTTCAATATCTACACGGTAGACCCCAGTTACCCGTTTCGTTCGTTACCGTGATTCATCAAATAGATGGTTGGGTGGTTAGGATCAAACTTAAAAATCCCGTCTCGTCCCAAGAAGATGGTGATTTTCGAGCCTTCCTAAATGAACTGGGAATTAGCTATGAGCCTCCTATGCGTGTGCAAATGGCACTGTGGAGTTTAGAAGCGGGACAATGTCCTGTAGATGTTATGCGCCGCTATCAAGTTGCGATCGTTTCACATGGTAGCCCAGAAAGGGAAGAAATAGAAGCTTTCCGTCAACAGTTTGTTAGAGGGCTGGGTTACTGTCCAGAAACACTCGCGTAAAATCGATGGTCATAAACTGTGTATTTGCTCATTGGTAATTGGTAATTGGTGGTAGCAAAATATCATTCACAACCAGTTACCAATGTCATGAAAAGATTCATTTTCTGGTAGCAAATATCAAAATAATTATTTTAATAATTAATAATACTAGAGATTTCCAGATAAAAAGATATTTAAAAAGTAGGGTGCGTCAGTATAAATAATTTCAGGGTATAACTATAAGACTCATACTTGATTTTTGAAATTGGGCATTGCCCACCCTACAGATACTGGGAATTTTATGTGCAAGCGCAGGCTACGTCAACAGAAATCACATCGGATTCCTATAGGTCTTATCGCACTGACGCACCCGACCAAACTACCTTTAACTTTGAATTGATTCATTTTTTGTATTCCCTTAATCAATGTAGACAGTCAAAAGCTGCGGGAATATATTCTTGTAACTGAAATTTATATTCTCCCACTGAAGAACTAGTGGCAGATTCCTGAGTTATGGATAACCCATGCTCCTGTTTGGAAATTATCTGACAAGAAACAATCGCTACATCAAAGCGACAGATATACTCAGCTTTATCAGGATATTTGGCTAAAAATATTCTTGCCGTCCGCTCAATTTTTGCTTGTTTTTTCAGTGTAATTGCACCTCGCCCCCCATCATCCCAATTACCTGGACTACGAGTTTTAACTTCGACAAATGCTAGTATGGGTTCTTGATTATTTCTTGTATGTTGGGCAATGATATCAATTTCGCCCCAACGGCAGGAAAATTGGCGATTTAAAATCATCCAACCCGTAGATTGTAACCATTGGGCTACAAAGTCTTCGCCTAAGTTGGCAATATTTAAATGTGACATAAAATAATTGAGTAATCTAGAGTTTTTCTACCAAGTTGCAGTCTAAGATAGTCACTTGGGCTGGAAGTAGGGAGTAGGTAATTAGAACTGCTGCTATATGGCGAAAAAGATTAGTTTTTTGAAAGGATATTTTGCCAGCTTGATTGAGCCGAAGTTTGTGCCAACTGCGTTGAAAGTTGCGTTTGTTGTTGGCTCTATTTTATTTATGATCAATCATGGTAGCGCTTTATTACAAGGAAATATGGGGCGCGATCGCTGGATTTCTGCCGGCATAACTTATCTAGTACCATACTTTGTTAATATTCATGGCCAATATATTAGTATTCATCGCCATAAATCACTGTAAAGTAATCAACTTGTCTAAATTGTAGGGTGGGCAATTCCCACCGTATATCTTCTTGATGGGCATTGCCGACTCTACTAATCATTTGTTTAATTTTTGAATTTTTAAAGCCATTGTCCGCCGCGAAAACGCCAACGAGGAAATATAATTCGCATAATGCTTTGGGATGCAATAAAAACTGCTAACCAAACTATGCTGTAGTGCATTAAAAAAGTATCTGGTGGCAGTTCTTCTTTGGGAATAGGTAATGGTAAAAAGCCAAAAAGTTTAGCTCCACAAAAAACAAATATTAATTCCCAAATACCAGCAATGAATTGATAAGCAGCAGGCCAATCCCTATCCCAACGGAACTTTTGGAGATAGTCATAAAGCACATCCCACCCTAAACCAAAAATGGCGACATAAGCTAGTATCCAAAAATAAACAGAATTAGCACCGGGGCCAATTAAACCCATTGCAAAAGGCAAGGATACTAATACACCGACGGTAGCAAGTAATAACAGTCTAGTTTGCCAACGACCAAATAAAGTTGGAGTCATAGGAGTAATGAGTGCTAATTTCCTAGTAGGTAGGCGCGAATATATATAACTATGTAAAGACAAGTTAAATTAAGGGTAGGGTGTGTTGTCACGCAACGCACCGTGCATAATCCAAGGTGCTTCAACTTGTGGCATAACACACCCACCCTAGAGATAATTTATATTTTATTCATATAAATTGAATTTTTCTCGCCCACTTACTAATTAGTAATAATGAATTTTATGCACAATTTTACTACGGCTTCATTTCTAATAATTCGGGAACTGTCACGAATTTATAACCTTGCTGTTTCAGTCCACTAATAATTTGTGGTAGAGCTTTTACTGTTCTTTGACGATCGCCTCCACCATCGTGCATCAAAACTATATAACCAGGTTTTGCACCTTTGACAACGTTTTTCACAAATACTTCAGGTTTAGCGCGGGGGTCTGTGTCGGCTGAAGTCAAAGACCACATGACCACAGCATTTTTCTGGCTTTTCGCATAAGCGGCTAATCCATTGTTTAAAACTCCTCCAGGAGGACGGAATAAATGAGTTTTTACCCCGGTAGTTTTGTAGATTAGGTCAGATGTGCGTTCAATTTCGCTCTTGGCTGTGGCTTCATTCATGCGTCTATACCAATGATGCCAAGTATGATTACCAATAGCGTGACCTTCAGCTACCACTCGTTTAGCTATGTCGGGATTTGCTTGTATAGCTTGTCCTACCCAAAAGAATGTCGCTTTAATTTGATTTTGTTTGAGAATCTCCAAAATTTCTGGCGTGGTTTTTTGCCAAGGCCCATCATCAAAGGTAAGAGAAATCACTTTCTCATTACTATTGGTTTGTACCTTATAAACTGTTTTCCCTTGGTATGGAATTGGTACAGTAAAGGTCAGCTTGTCTAATTTAGGTGGTGGCGGCGATTGGGGTTGATTGGGGGTAACTGGTAAATCTTGGGTGACGATTACAGGTTGGTTTTTGGGGAAAGTTACAAGAGTACCCACTGTAATAGAACAAGTTACCAAAAAAGTGGCGATCGCCATCACGCCAAGAGATTTTTCTGTTTTCAGGTGGTTGTTGGTCATGTCAAGATTCCCAAAACTCACCCTATGATAGGCGAATATTTTTTATCTGGAGAAAATTGACCTTAGCCCTCTTCTGTCACTTTAGCTGATAGTCCGGTCGGGTATGATAACCAGCTAAGGGTTCCCAATGAATCACATCTTCCAATAAGGATTGATAACCCAGGGTATTGGGGTGGAGACCATCTTCAGTTAAACGTTTATTGCGCCAAGTGTCACCCCGTGCCATCCATTGGTCGAAAATATCTAAATAGGGAATTTGCCGTTGATTGCAAGCAATACGAGTTGCTTCTTTGTAGCGGTATTGATCGGCATGATTAAAATAAAAGCAATTTAAAAAAGGCATTTTGGCTTCATCTACGGGCACCATCCCCACAAACAGCACAGGACAAAGTTGCTGCGCTTGGTCGAGTAGGGAGGCGATTTCCGATTCAAATAAAGCAAAATCCGTACAATTACGTCCATTGAGACGAGTTAACCGCGCTGAATCGTTAACGCCGACAGAAAGGATAATTAAGTCAGGAACACGATTTCGCAATTCGCCACGATGCCGAAATTCTACCTCTAACCTTTGTGCTACTTGCTGGGTGCGATCGCCTCTGACTCCCAAATTGTACAGTACATGACCAGAACTATCAGGCAACATCCACCAGCGCCGCAACTGCTCTACCCAACCCCCCTTTTCTGGGTCACCGAAGCCGTATACTAAACTATCCCCCAGTGCGATAATCTTCAAAGGCTGACATTGAGTTGGTGATAAGGACAGCTGCATTGAGGAATAAGCGGGAAATGTTTGCATCTTAAAAAGACTATATTTTATATCTTTACAAGATTCTATACATTTCTACACCATTACGGGGTATATTTTACTTCTTTTGTCCCGAAAAGCTCCCTACCCCATTAACAGTCTCTAATCCCCTGTATAAACTTTTTTCTAGAAGCGATCGCACAATTACTGCCAAATGTAACGGATTGCAAAGTATAATGAGAACGGCAAAACCATTAAGAAATATTGAAGAACAGTAGGTTTAAATGCGAGTAGCGATCGCTGGCGCTGGTCTAGCAGGACTTTCCTGCGCGAAATATCTCACGGACGCAGGTCACACTCCCATAGTCTTAGAGCGTCGGGACGTATTGGGTGGCCTTGTGGCGGCGTGGAAAGACTCTGACGGCGACTGGTACGAAACCGGGTTACACGCCTTCTTTGGGGCATATCCCAATATGCTGCAATTACTGAAGGAGTTGGGCATTGAAGACCGACTCCAGTGGAAAGAACATACACTGATTTTTAATCAACCAGATAAACCCGGAACACTCTCACGTTTTGATGTTCCTGATATCCCCTCTCCCTTTAACATCATTGCCTCGATCCTTCGCAACAACGATATGTTGACTTGGGAACAGAAGATTAGGTTCGCCATTGGACTGCTTCCAGCAATAGTTCGAGGCCAGAAGTATGTTGAGGAGATGGACAAGTACAGCTTCTCCGATTGGTTGAAAAGGCAAGGTGTGGGTGAGCGGGTAGCAAGTGACGTGTTCATTGCTGCATCTAAAGCCTTAACCTTTATTAATCCCGATGAAGTTTCCTCCACAATTCTATTAACAGCCCTAAATCGCTTTCTGCAAGAGCGATATGGCTCCAAAATAGCCTTTTTGGATGGTTCTCCCACAGAACGACTGTGCCAACCAATCGTTGATTACATCACCGAACGAGGTGGAGAAGTCAGGCTCAACGCCCCACTAAAAGAGATTTTGCTCAATCCGGATGGTACAGTAAAAGGGTTCTTGCTGCGCGGGTTAAATGGAGAACCAGATGAAGTGATTACGGCAGACTTTTACGTGTCAGCTATGGCAGTTGACCCATTAAAAGTCATGTTGCCACAACCTTGGCAGCAAATGGAGTTTTTCCAGAAGCTAGAAGGTTTAGAAGGCGTGCCAGTAATTAACCTCCATCTGTGGTTTGATCGGAAATTAACAGACATTGATCACCTGTTGTTCTCGCGATCGCCCCTCCTCAGCGTTTATGCTGATATGAGTAACACTTGTCGTGAATATGCTAATCCTGACCGCTCAATGCTGGAATTAGTTCTAGCTCCCGCCAAAGATTGGATTAGTAAATCCGACGAGGAAATCGTCTCTGCTACTATGGTCGAATTGGAAAAACTCTTCCCCGACCACTTTAAGGGCGATAATCCAGCAAAATTGCTGAAATCTCACGTCGTAAAAACGCCGCGTTCAGTTTACAAAGCGACTCCTGGTCGTCAACAGTACCGTCCAGCCCAAAAAACCCCCATTGCCAATTTCTTTTTAAGTGGGAGTTACACCATGCAACGCTATTTAGGCAGTATGGAAGGGGCCGTACTTTCTGGTAAGCTAACAGCGCAGGCGATTTGTGAATCGCTGCCAGAGGACAACACCTCAAACCTGCAAACGCTAACCCGACCGCCTGCAACGAATGCTGCAACTGCCTGATTCCCCCCCGCGCATGAAAACGCTGGTCTCTGTAGACGAGTCATATAAACTTTGTCGGCATCTCACAGCCAAGTATGCCAAAACTTTTTATTTGGGTACATTGCTGATGAGTCCGGCAAAGCGCCAAGCCATCTGGGCAATTTACGCCTGGTGTCGCCGTACAGATGAATTAGTGGACGGGCCCGCATCCGCCATTACTACGCCAGAAACCCTAGACCTATGGGAGCAGCATCTGGAAGCGATGTTTGCGGGACACCCCAAAGAAAATTACGACGTAGCCTTGGTGGACGCAATCCAACGCTTTAATCTAGACATTCAACCCTTTCGGGACATGATTGCTGGACAGCGCATGGACTTACATCGTAGCCGCTACCAAACCTTTGAGGAGTTATACCTCTACTGTTACCGCGTCGCTGGGACTGTAGGGTTAATGTCAACAGCCGTGATGGAGGTAGACAAAACCACCAACACAGCACCTTGGCATCAAAGCAAGCCACTATATATTCCCACACAAGAAGCGATCGCCTTAGGTATTGCCAATCAACTTACCAACATTCTGCGGGATGTTGGTGAAGATGCCCGACGAGGACGAATTTACATTCCTCTGGAAGATTTAGCACGATTTAACTACACCGAGCAAGACTTCTGCAACGGCGTTGTAGATGAGCGCTGGCGCTCCCTCATGCGCTTTCAAATAGAGAGAGCGCGGCAATTCTACACCGAAGCAGAAAAGGGCATTACTCACCTGGCCCCCGATGCCCGTTGGCCTGTCTGGGCGGCTTCTATGTTATACGGTCAAATTTTAGATGTGATTGAACGCAACGATTACGATGTCTTCAGTCAACGCGCTTACGTCCCCCAATGGAAAAAGTTACGCACCTTACCCATAGCTTGGATGCGATCGCAAGTTCTCTAAACATTAGTCAATAGTCCGTAGTCAACAGTCCACAGTAAAAACCACTAACAACTGACTACTGACTACTGACTACCAACAAAAACTATTTGACATCAACAAAAATAGCTGCTAGTATTTATTCTTGTCACCTTGGAGAGGTGGCTGAGTGGTCGAAAGCGGCAGATTGCTAATCTGTTGTACGGCAGGCAACTCCGTACCGAGGGTTCGAATCCCTCCCTCTCCGTTTTTATAGCTTTTCAACAGGATTTTAGTGTTAATAAAAAGCACTGATATTAGGGGTAAACACTTCTATATCTAAAGGTGGATGTTATCATTTAACATTTAGAGTCCTGTTAAGATTAAGCTAACCTGAAAATTTAGTTTAAATCTTACTTTTAGGCTCCCGCATCTTTGAGGAGTGAAAGTAATCTATGCAAAGAATTAGTGCTGCCCTCAGTTTAGGTTTAGCTACCTTTACCGCAGGGTTTCTTTTGGCAGCTTGTGAAACAAGTAATACCACACCTAATGGCGCAGCTAACAATGGCGCAACTAGTACCCCAGCCACAGATACCACCACAGCCAGTGGTGGGTCAGGGCTAAAAATCGGTTCTCTCCTGCCAGCAACAGGCGACCTAGCATCTATTGGACAACAAATGGCTGCGGCTGTTCCCTTGGTAGTAGAAACAGTCAACGCCTGTGGTGGTGTCAATGGTCAGCCTGTGAGTCTCGTGGCTGTAGACGACCAAACAGACCCGAAAGCAGGCGCGGCTGGTATGACTAAACTAGCAACTGTAGATAAGGTTGCAGGTGTAGTCGGCTCTTTTGCTAGCAGCGTTTCCACAGCTGCTGTCTCCATTGCGGCTCAAAATAAAGTCCTACTAATTTCTCCTGGTAGTACCAGTCCCGTATTTACCGAAAAAGCACAGAAAGGCGACTTTAATGGCTTTTGGGCGCGGACAGTTCCCCCTGATAGCTATCAAGGCCCAGCTTTAGCCGAACTCGCCAATAAGAAAGGTTTTAAGCGAGTTTCCACCATAGTGATTAATAATGACTATGGAGTTGGTTTTGAAAAAGCATTTGTCCAAGCCTTTGAAAAACTTGGTGGGACTGTAGTTAATAAAAATAATCCTGTACGCTACGACCCCAAAGCAACCACCTTTGAAACCGAAGCGGCGGCAGCCTTTGCTGGTAAGCCAGATGCAGTTCTTGGTGTTTTTTACGTAGAAACAGGTAGCTTACTACTAAAATCAGCCTACCAACAAGGTGTGGCTCAAGGTGTACAAATCATGCTGACAGACGGCATGAAATCCGATGAATTTCCGGGTCAAGTCGGTAAAACTGCTGATGGTAAATTTATCGCATCTGGCATCATTGGTACAGTTCCTGGCTCCGATGGTAAAGGATTAGAAGCCTTAACAAAGCTTTGGCAATCGAAAAAAGGTAGTGCGCCAGGGGAATTCGCGCCCCAAGCTTGGGATGCAACGGCATTATTAGTGTTGGCAGCCCAAGCCGCCAAGGAAAATACTGGTGTGGGTGTTGCTGGTAAAATTCGTGAAGTATCTAGTGCGCCTGGTGTAGAAGTTACCGATGTCTGTGAAGGGCTGAAGTTACTCAAGGAGGGCAAAGATATCAACTATCAAGGAGCTAGTGGTAACGTTGATATTGATGCGAATGGTGATGTTATCGGTGTCTATGATGTTTGGACAGTAGGCGACGATGGCAAGATTAAGACCATTGACAAAGTGACTCCTAAGTAGTTGAAAGAGGTGGGGATTGGGATTAATTTCTCCTAATCCCCAGTCCCCAACCCACGATTCAACTAGAAGCCAGAGAAATTGTAGCCGACACCTATGAGTAAACCGATATCAGTACTATCAAAGAAGCCAGCATTGATGGCAGCTGTGGCGGTAAATTGAGCATTTAGTGGCAGGTCAATACCACCGGAGGCTAAAAACCCTACTTGGGAGTCATCACCAGTTTTAATGGCTGCACCAATACCGATATAAGGTGCGATCGCTAGAGGTTCACTAAAAGCGTCTGCTGCTTGTAGAGTAAAATCGTAGGTGATGGGAACTAAAATTGTGGTGTTGTTTCCAAACACTGCTGATGGTCTAATGGAGATAGCATTCGTCAACCCGATTTTGCTAATCGCTGCGAAGTTACCATCACCCAGAGATGAGTCATCACCACTTATGCCAATATTACCGGCAACACCAATATAGCTTCTACCGCCACGAGTTGCTCTACCTGGGTCAATATCTGATTGTGCAATTGTGGATGTAGATGATGGTATAGCCGATGGTTGAGCAGAAGATTCTACATATTCCGGTGCTAGGGTAGCGGATGTAGTAGCTACTGTACCAGGAACAGGTGTGATGATACGATTAGCTTGCTCCTGTGTATTAACACTGGGAAACTGCTGTAATTCAGTTGCATTAGATACAGGATTGGCGATCACCGATTCTTGACTTTGTGCCTCCGTGTTTGCTGCTACGGTTGCAGAAGATTCGGTCAATTGTTGACTCTCGACAGGACTAACTGTTTGAGCCTGAGCAGAGAAACTAGTACCAACAACTGCCAGAGCAGCTAAACCTGGTAACAACAAAAATTCTTTACGAATAAAAATATTGTTCACGTTCACTCCTAACAAATTAGGTTCCACAATAGATAATTCTAGCAATTGCTCTAAATTCCGAGAATTTCTAGTAATAAGAAAACTCTAGCACCAGAAAATCTATTGTCACATCCTTATATAGGTGGAAATAGGGAATCAATAATTGGTTGTTTACAATAACCCGCGATAACGAATAAACACCAAAATAGCTGCCCACGAACCCAACGCAACTTTGAGCGCGACTAGGATATTCAGCAACGGTATTACCCCACCACTGAAAAGAGCGCCCATCTCTCCGTGGGGTAATTCCAGTCCAGACAAAGTGATTACCGCTAGGATGATGAAGACTAAAACCGAAATCTTCTCCCAGGTGGCGGCGTGCCAACGCTTGTAAATTGCTTCCATACGCTCTGGTGATGAGGTAATTGCCACAAGGCCTATTGCCGTGCCACCGGCTACACCAGCCGCAAAACCACCACCAGGAGTTAAATGTCCGCGAATAGCTAACTCGATACTCACCAACGAGGTAATTGTTGCTCCCAAACGCGCCAACACAATGGATGGTTGATCGGTGAAACGATAGATGGCACAGGATGGCCTTTCATTAGCTAGTAGAAAATAAGCGCCCATGATGGCGATTGTAAATACTATTACCTCGAAGATAGTGTCATACAACCGATTTCTGAGAATAATGACTGTCACGGCATTGGGTATACCACCATCTTTAACTATCGATTCCACAATAGAGAAATCCAGCAGTTGTGGTGCAGGATTGGGCAGGACGAGCATTTTTATATACAGTGCTATCCCGGCGGCAATGTAAATCCATTTCATTTATGTTCCTCCCCTGATTCTAGTGTATTTACGTAGGTGAGGACTGCTGCTGGTGATGAAAGTTCGCTTTGCATAATTTCATAGATGCGTTTCACCCTGATGGCGGTCTGGTAGGAGAGGTCTTCAGATCCGTTGTTGTGTTCCAGTCTGCTACAGGTTGCATGGACTTCTTTGTCTATGAGCGCCCGTTCCAAAGCTTGGGTATTGGGATAGGAAACTAGTTCTAGACGCATATAGCGTTTGCCAAAAATTTTGCGTAACTCATCCATGAGTTGCCCAAAACTACTTCCCGTCTCACTTACTGGGTCTTCGATAATACCAAGACGCATAACTAAGGATGAACGAACAGCGATCGCATACAAAGTTATTGCCAACATTGTACCCACTAATGCTTCTGTCAAAGCCACATCCGCCGCACCCAAAAGCGTATAGGCTAAGGCTGCCACAGCTCCCAAAATTCCCCTAATTACCAAGGCATGGTATGGGTTAACTTGTACTATTAGTAGACAAGCAGACAACGGTAGTAAAGCGGTAATGATGTAGATGAAGAGATCGTATTTAGTCATCTTTACCCCCATTACTAGAACAGTATGCTAATACATACCCCAGCATTGTGTTCCACATCGCCAAGCAAATGATACCGAGAATGAGCAACGGCCATTCTCTAGGTCTTTGCAAGAGCAACCCAAAGACAATACCAATTGAGCCAAGGGTATCCGACACTGAGAGGGTATGCAGCTTGAATAATACCGATCGCTTGCCCAATAGGAAAGATGTTCCCCAAAACCAGAAGATAATGCCTATAAATATGCAGGTATAAGTTAAGACATTGATCATATATCACTCATCCGTTTCAGTACATTTGCTAGCAGCATTAATCCGGCATTACCTACACTGAGGATAATGACTCCAACAATGCCGATCATCCAATCATCACGTAATACGGATACCATCAAGATGAGAACGGCAGATTTGGAGCAGATGCTGGCTAATGCCAACATTTTTTGCCAAATATGCTCATTCTTCCAAGCCTCATAGATGGGTATGAACAAAGCCACAATCATTGCTATCAATAACAGGTTCATGGCTTTTTCCTCCGTTGAATGCGGTGTACTTCATACCAGCCATCTTCGTGGTATTTCACAACAATGGTTTTTGGTGTAAAGGTAATGATGAATATATCTAGGAATATGAGTCCGGGTGTCCTTCTGGCGGGGACACGTTCCATAACTATCACTTCTTCATCATGGGGAGTGAAGATGATTTCCAATGCTTCTTTATAGGCAATGGGAAATGCCATGATGCTTTGCCACAAAGCCCGTAACCAATCCTTTAATTTTTCTTGGGTTTTGTCGTTATGGGGCAATAAGAGGGCAATAGCTACACCTATGATGATATTTGTCACACTCAGATTGGCAGTGAGCAGAAACCAGATAGCCAATCGCAATAAAATATTTAGATATCCAGTCATGCTAATACCATCCAGAAGAGTAGAACTAACATCAGACTCATAAAACCGACCAGATGCTCAAATTGCTCTAGTACACGGGGGAGTTTAACAGCCAATCGTTGAATAATAAACAAATACACTAGCCAGCCAATGCCGATAGTTGCTAGCGGTTTGATAATGTTGGCGACTGTATAAGCGTCGTAATAAACGATATTGGCGACAACCAGCCCACTGAGCAAAAGTATTACCCCTGGCCAGAAACCTGGCTTGACCTCATCTTTTCCTCCACGGGGCAGAAATATGAACTTGGCAAAAGATATAGCAGTTCCTAAGGCTGCAACATTCATAGCGATAACTTGCCAAGGTTCGAGATTCTTAATCGTCAATATTTTTGCTCCAAAGCCGGACAATAAAGGAAAGCCGGATATGGAGAAGCTGGCTATAACTAAGGCAATCCAGACTGAAGTATTGATGGGTTTATGTTGTAATTCCTTAAAGTTGCGGCTCGGTAAAGCACCCGCTATCAAAAAGAGTGCCGATTTGACCAAGCCGTGAGTCAGGGCATAAAAACCGCCAACTACGGGTGCAGCCAGGATAAAACCTAACTGGGAAATAGTGTGAAACGCCAGCATTCGCTTGGTATCTTTTTCAAACATGGCATAAAATACCCCCAGCAGTGCTGTCCCTACACCAAATATCCTGACGATGGGGTCAACTTCATCTAAAATCAGCGCACAACGTACCAGGGGATAGACTCCAGTTTTGACAACAACCCCTGAAAGCAATGCGGAAACTGGTGTTTCTGATTCGGAGTGAGTTAAGGGTAGCCACAATCCCGATACAAATATCCCACCTTTTACCAGTAGCCCCAGAAATATCAGGGCTAGCGCCTCCGGTGGTGCGCCGCGCAAAGAGGAAAAAGCAAAGGAGTGATTGGTTTGATAGGCCAGTACTGCACCTACCAAATAAAACAACATGGCTACGTTGCTGATGAAAAGATAGCGCAAGCCTACCCAAATTGATCTGTCCGTCCGGGGATAGGCAATCAAGAGAAACGCCGCAATCCCGCTTACCTCTAGCGCCACGTATAAACTGATAAAATCTGTGCAGGCAAAAGCGGCATTAACGCTGCCATGTAACATCATGGTTTGGGCGTAAAAAAAAGCCGTCTTATCACTTTGCCAACAGTAGAGGATAACGGCGATCGTTACCAGGGCGTTTGTGAGGATAAAATAGCCGGTTAATTCGTCAAGTGTGAGGGTGACACCGAAGTTATCTAGTAATTTTAGTTCTAGGGGCGATTGAGCCACAAATAACTGCGCTGCGTATCCGGCCGAAGCAAGAGCCGCACCCAGGGCGAGGTATTTGTCAAGTTTGGGAACAAGATAAATGATGAACCCCAGTAAAAACGGTAGTGTAATCCAGATGAGGGTAATAGTAGTCATGGCGTATTATTCTTCTCGATTTCGTTGCTTTCCAATGTGGGATTATCCCGTGCCAACTTCATGACACCAACCAGCATTAAGGCTTGAATCGAAAAGCCGATAACGATCGCCGTCAATATAACCGCCTGGGGAACCGGATCGGCGTAAGTCCCCTTTTGTTCACTTGCTAAAATTGGTGTGAACAAACCTTCTCTGGAGGCTATCAATACGTAATAGGCGATCACCCCTGTACTCATGACATCCATTGAGATGATCTTCATGACAAGGCTTTTTTTGAGGATGATGCCGAAAAATCCACATAAAATTGTGGCGAATACGCTTGCTTCTAACACAGGAATCGTCTTTTTAGTAAGGGTTAAACGCAGTTATTTGTAAAAAAAATCTATTATTTAAACAAGTTTCACCACAATCAGGGATAAAATTCGGTTAGAGCCTTGAAATTGAGTCATTTCTGCAACTTCTAATGAGAAATTTTGTGGTTGCCATTAAGTAAATTTACACAAAATGGTTGTCACACCAATGACCTTTGGTGCTTCTCTGTGATTTTACTGGTGAGTTTACACGGATTTCATATCAAGAATAGGTGGTATCCGGTACCCAAATCAAGAAATTGCCATAGGTAATCCCTATGGACTGCATACATCAATATTAATGATTAAAAAAAATCCCTCAGAATTTCTGAGGGATTTGAGAGAAGGAGCGTTTTTTCGATGAGAAAACTATGCAGGGCTAGGTTGGGTTCCGTTTTGCAATAGCTGGATGATAGCGGCTTTTTCTAAAATGCCTAGTAGTACGCCATTGTCAAGAATTACGGGGAGGGCAGACAATTTTTGTTGTTCTAGTAATTGCACTACTTCTAACAATGGTTGACTAGATTTGATGGTGGTAGATTGAATTGGCCGCATCACTTGTTGAATTTGAGTTTCTGTCCAGGATGCGGTGGGAATGTTTCGCAAGTCATCAAGAGCGATCGCGCCTACTAATTGTCCTGCGTTGTTGGTAACTAAAAACCGTCGCCAGTTCTGTCCTTGAACGATTTGATCATCAGCAAATTCTCTCAGGCTGAGATGGGCAGAAACAATAGGGCTATCTGTCGTTACAGCGTCGGCTGCTGTTAAGCCCGTGAGTTTTTCTTGCACTCTGGCAAATTGGGCTGCGTTACCAGCGTTTTGTAGTAAAAAGAAGCCGATTAACAAATTCCACACGTTGGCGAAGCTACCAAAATATAGTATGGGGAAGATACCAGAAGCGATCGCCACCCAACCAAATACTTGTCCTACGCGACTAGCAAAAGTGACACCTTTATAGGGATTACCTGTTACTTTCCAAACAATGGCTTTAAGGACGTTTCCACCATCCAACGGTAAGCCAGGAATCAGGTTAAACAATGCCAATGCTAAGTTTACAGAAGCCAGAACTCCCAGAATTGCTGCCAATGGCCCTGTAACTGCCGTAGTCACACCAATTGCTGTGACGATACCACACAATAATAAACTGACTAAAGGCCCAGCGATCGCCACCCAAAAGGCTCCGCCTGGTGTTTTGGACTCTTTTTCTAAGCTAGCCAAGCCACCAAAGATAAATAGTGTGATGGAATTAACGTTAATGCCTTGACGGATGGCGACAAAGCTATGTCCTAATTCATGGGCGACGACAGAAGCAAACAATAACAACGCCGTCGCCAGTCCCAGTCCCAAAGCCAACCCCCCAGATAGTTGGGGAAATTCTGCTAAGAGTCCACCGCTATAACTCCAGGTAACTAAGCCTAGAACTAAAAACCACGACGGATGGATATAAAAAGGAATGCCGAAGAGATTACCAACGCGAATTGTGCCATTCATGTCGTTCACCTTGAATTGCAGAGTGCGAGTTTTTGTTTTTGTCTTCACTCGCTGTTATTAGTGTAACGAAGTGTTAAGCGATTTTAATATTTCCAGTGGTAGTGGTGTCCGTCTGTTTAGGTGTGGTTTTTAGGGATTGGGGACTGGGGACTGGGGATTGGGGACTGGGTGAAAAGCAACACATTCTTGGGTGAAGACGCGATTCATCGCGTCTCTACGGATGGTTTATTTGTCGCATTCTTTTTTCAAATTGGTATGACAACCAACAACCAACAACTGACAACTAACTAATTGCTATATTTAAGATTGTGATTTTAGGAGTGTCAGCTTTGCCATTTGTTCGCGTCCGTCAGCACGTCAATCCACTAGCGCAAAAATATCTCACCCCAGCCAATCCTTTGGAATGGGAAAAAGTTTATAGCAGTCCGCACCAACCGCTACACCTGGATATTGGTTGTGCTAGGGGTAGATTCGTATTGCAAATGGCGCAAGTAGAACCCAATTGGAATTTCCTGGGATTAGAAATTAGAGAACCTTTGGTAATAGAAGCGAATCAGTTTCGTTCTCAATTAGGTTTAACCAACCTCCACTATTTATATTGCAACGCCAATAATTCACTACAGCCCCTATTATCCTCTTTGCCTACAGGGATTCTCCAACGTGTAACTATTCAATTCCCTGACCCTTGGTTTAAAACTCGCCACGCTAAACGCCGTGTAGTCCAACCAGAGTTAGTTCAAGATATAGCTAATTATTTAGCAGTGGGCGGCGTGGTATTTTTGCAATCAGACATGGAATTTGTGGCTGTAGAAATGTGCGATCGCTTTGCGGCCAATCCAGCCTTTAAGAAAGTTGGCACAGGAGAATGGTTAACCGAAAATCCGCTCCCCGTGGCTACAGAAAGAGAAACCACCACCCAGAATCGGGGAGAACCAGTTTATCGCGCTTTGTTTGAGAGAATTAGTTAAAAATTCAAAATTCAAAATTAAATAGGATTTACGCACACAGGTTGTCTGTTGAGACCGGGTGTAAGGGTGTAAGGGTTTCAAACATTTATACCCCTACACCCCTATACCCCAATACGGTTCAGTTAAGAGAATGGTAGGTTGGGTGGAGCGATAGCGGAACCCAACAAAGTCTTGAGAATGTTGGGTTCCGTTCCTCCACCCAACCTACATCAGTCTAGATTTTTGCCTTAACTGAACTGTATTGCCCTATACCCCTATACCCTTCTCCAAACCCGTGATATTTCGTTGTCATGCGTAAGTCCTATTAAAGACAGTTGAAGTCGGTGATATTTTACCCTAACCCGCTTAGTGCTGGGGATAGGTGGAAAATACTGGCTACTACGGAAATTAATTTGTTGGGATCGATTGGTTTGCATAAGTGATACTGAAATCCAGCTTCTATAATTTGCTGGCGGTCTTCTTCTCGTGAATATGCAGTTAACGCGATCGCCGGAATTTCTCCACCTTGTTCTGGTGGTAAGGAGCGCAATTTGCGGATGAGAGTATAACCGTCTTGTTCCGCCATACCAATATCGCTAATCAGGATATCTGGTTTTAACTGGTCGATGACGGCTAACGCAGTCTCGACTGATGCACTGGTGGAGGAAATCGCCCCATACTCTTCAAACAAGAAGCCTAAAAAGTTGCGAGTATCGGTTTCATCGTCAACAATGAGAACTTTTAAGCCTGCGAGGGGGGAAGAGTTAGCCCCATCTTCAGAAGAGTTTTCTGTAGGTGCTGGTCGAGGTTCCCGATTTTCTTGGATGAGGGGAAATCTCACGGTAAAGGTGGCTCCTTTGCCCACACCTGGACTTTCTGCCAAAATCGTACCTTTATGCAGTTCCACTAAATGGCGGACAATGGCTAGCCCTAGTCCTAATCCATTATGCGATCGCGTGGTGGTACTATCTGCTTGGCGGAAACGCTCAAAGACCTTAGGGAGAAATTCACGTTCAATGCCAATTCCTGTATCGATAACTTGGATTTGAGCATGAGTCAAATCATCAGATAATCCACCATTTATCCCTTCTAATCGGATTTCCACCTTACCTTCTTTCGGTGTGAACTTAATCGCGTTAGTCAGGAGATTCCAGACAATTTGCTGTAATCTAGCAGAATCACCACTGACAGGACTTAAGGTGTAGTCAAGGGCAGTGTTGATGGTCATACTTTTTGTATCTGCTAGAGGACGCACTGCTTCTAGAGCCGCTTCCACCACAGTTGTCAAGTTGACAGGAGATAAATTTAGCCGCAGTTGGCCGCGTATAATCCGGGATACATCTAAAATATCTTCTATTAATTGCACTTGTGAATTAGCGTTGCGTTCAATTGCTTCCAAAGCTCTGGCTGTGGCTTTTTCATCGAGTTTTTTGGCACGGAGAATTTTTGACCAGCCCAACATGGAAGTTAGGGGGGTGCGGAGTTCATGGGAGAGAACAGCCAAAAATTCATCTTTCATCCGATTCGCCGCCTCTGCTTCTTGTCTGGCGGTTTGTTCGCGGATTACTTGAGCGCGAATTTCTTCGGATTGTTTACGGGCGGTAATATCTTCAAGTGTACCGACATAGCCAAGTAGTTCACCATTACCAGAAACCATTGGTGAGGAGCGTACTTGCACCCATCGCAGGCTACCATCAACTGTTTGAAAGCGGAATTCATCTGAATAGTCGCCGCCGTGATCAATATAAGTAGACCAACTAGCGATCGCTCTTTCCTGATCTTCTAGATGCACAGATTCTAGCCATCTTTTATCTAGACTCTCTGTCGCATCCAAGCCACAAATTGCTTGATAGCGGGGATTTGTATATTTACAACATCCTGCGGTATCAGTTTCAAATATACCTATGGGTGAACAGGTACTCAAGGAACGGAAGCGTTCTTCACTTTGTCTTAGTTCGGCATTAATCGCCGCTAGTTGCGCTGCTTGACGTTGGATGGCTTGAGTTTTCTTAAAAAGTTCCACAAATACTGTCACCTTAGAAGTGAGAATATTTGCATCTATGGGTTTGAGGAGATAATCAACCGCTCCTAGTGCATAACCCTTGAATAGCATTTGGTCACTAGTACTGAAAGCCGTGAGAAAGATAATCGGAGTTTGGCGCGATCGCCCACGATTACGAATAAGGGTGGCAGTTTCAAAACCATCCATCCCCGGCATCTGTACATCTAACAAAATTACTGCAAAATCTTGATGCAGCAGACACCGCAAAGCTTCCTCCCCAGAAGTCGCCCTGACTAAATTAGCGCCTAGACGCTCCAAAATTGCCTCTAGTGCCAGTAAATTTTCCACTTTATCATCCACTAGGAGGATGTTGACTTTGGGTTCTGGCTGCATGAGTTCATTTCCGTGTAGAGTAACCAAGATTTACGAGTAGGGGAGAAATCTCTGAAAGTGACACAATCCAGTCTACTGTAACGGCAGATATTGCTGCTGTCGGCATGATGGCGCTGGCGGCTGTGGAGGGTTCCTGCACAACAGTGATACCCCCCTTAGCTTTGATTTTTTTCAGCCCTTGCATACCGTCCTGATTAGCCCCTGTTAATATTACACCAATGACTTGTTCCCCATAAATATCGGCAGCTGACTCAAACAGTACATCAATAGACGGTCTGGCATAAGAAACAGGCTCATCAGTAGACAACGCAAAATAACCGGGTTCAACCAATAAATGATAATCTGCTGGAGCTAGGTAAACTTGTCCTGGTAAAATTTCATCTTTATCTTCCACCTCTCGAACAGGCAGCAAAATAGATTCTTGGATCATTCCCCTAAGAGTGTCATCAGAATCTTTATGACGATGTTGAACAATCGCCACTGGAAGTTGGAAGTCAGCAGGTAAATTTCCGAGAACAGTTTGCAGTGCTGATAATCCTCCTAAAGAAGTGCCAATAACGACAATTTTATAAGACACTAGTTTAGCCTCCGGTAAAGTTTTTCACCTTTGGCTATTTCTTCATAATACTGCTCGTAAGGAGTGAATCTAATAGATTCTTGCTTTCCTAAACCCAATATGCCAAAGCTGCATAAACTGTTGTAAAAAAGTGTGTGTACGCGTTTTTGCAGTATCTGATTGAAGTAGATTAAAACGTTCCGGCAGAATATGACATTAAACTCATTAAAAGAACTATCCGTAGCTAGATTATGCTGGGCAAAAATAATATTTTCTCGTAATGATGCACGAAATATCGCATGGTCATAAGCCGCCGTGTAGTATTCGGAGAAAGATCGCTTACCACCTGCTTTTAAGTAAAGCTGAGTATATTCCTGCATCATTTTGAGCGAAAAAATCCCACTTTTGGCATTTTGTAATACTTTCTCATTAGTGTCGGTCGCATAAATCCGGCAACGGTGGTAAAGATTTTCTTCCTGTAGGAGGATTGCCATTGAGTAAACTTCCTCTCCACTAGAACAGCCAGCGTGCCAAATGCGAATAAATGGATAAGTGCGGAGGATAGGTACAACTTGATTTCTGAAAGCTAGATAGAAACTGGGGTCACGAAACATAGATGTGACATTTACCGTCAAACTCAGCAAAAATCTTTCCAAGCAAGTGCGATCGTGCAGTAGTTGTTCTTGCAATGCCGAAATGTTATCTATACCCTCCAAGCGCATAAAGCTGTGAATGCGGCGTTTGAGCGAAGACACAGCATAGTTGCGGAAGTCATGACCGTAGTATTGGTAAACACCTTCTAACAACAACTTGATTTCTATATCTTCTAAGCTGGGTTTGGGCAAAATCATAAACAATTCAACATTAAAAATTAAGAAAACACTCACAGAGTGAGTTTTCCAGCTATCTCTTGGAGAGAGTTTCACAGTTCATCGGCTCATGAAAACTTTAAGATATGAATTTGAGCCAACCAAATAATTATTGACCTAAATATCTTGATTAAGAACTTGGTAAAGTATAAATTTTGTCTATTTACACTAAGAAAAATTTATTTATGTGTTTTTTCATGAAGAAAATAGCTGAAAACAGCAAAATCCCCCTGAATAATTCAGGGGGAAAAATTCTAGGAAGGTATCTAATATTTACTTATCAGTCAATAGTATGAAATTTATGCGACTTCAGGATTTTAGTTATAGTTAAGCACAAAGATGCTGATTCTGAACAGTATATTGATGATAAATTAACTACATATTATGATGGTAGCGATCGCTAGCCTCAGCAGTGGTTGGCCAAGAATAATCAAAAGGAAAATATGGTCAAACTCATCCTCATTACTGGTGTCAGCCGAGGTCTGGGTTACGCTTTGACAGAGCGGTTTATTCAAGAAGGACATACGATTATTGGTTGCGCTCGTTCCCAAGTCACAGTCGAGGAATTAAGCCACAAATTCGGTTCACCTCACAACTTCGCGGCGGTGGATGTAGCAGATGAGGCACAGGTAAAAGCTTGGGCAGAACTTATACTCAAGGAATACGAACCACCAGACCTATTAATTAATAACGCGGCAATTGCTAATCAACCAGCACCTTTATGGGAAGTTCCCTCTGCGGGTTTTTCCCAATTGATTGATATCAATATCAAAGGGGTTGTACATATAATTCGCCATTTTGTACCTGCAATGGTACAGAAGCGACACGGCATTATCATTAACTTGAGTTCCGGCTGGGGACGCTCTACTTCACCCTTAGTTGCTCCCTATTGTGCCTCTAAATGGGCAATTGAGGGGTTAACTCGTGCTTTGGCGCAAGAACTACCTGCTGGGATGGCGGCTATTCCCCTCAATCCAGGGATTATTCACACAGATATGTTAGATATTTGTTTCGGAGAAGAAGCCGTCAATTACCCACTGATTTCTCAATGGGTATTAAAAGCCGCTCCCTTCATTCTCCAGTTGAAACCCACCGATAACGGTGTACCCCTGAGTGTTCCCAGTTGAAATTAATGGTTAGGAGCAGGTGGGTAAAGGAAGCAGGGGGAGCAGGGGAAGCAAAGGGGAAGCAGAGGGGAAGAACTAATGACAACTGACAACTGACAACTGACTAACGATACAGCCAAACTCTTAGTAATGAGAGTAACTGTTCAGTATCTACGGGTTTGGTGATGTAATCGGAAGCACCAGCTTCAATGCACTTTTCCCGATCGCCTGGCATAGCTTTGGCTGTTAAAGCGATAATGGGTAAGGTGCGGAATTGCTTTTTTTGACGGATACTCCGGGTGGTTTCGTAACCGTCCATTTCTGGCATCATCACATCCATTAACACGGCGTTGATATCAGGGTTGGCTTGTAGTAGTTCTATGCCGTCTTTACCATTTTCGGCAAATAATACCTGCATTTGATAGCTTTCTAACAAGCTGGTGATGGCGAAGATATTTCGCAGGTCATCATCGATAATTAAGATTTTGCGATTTGCTAAAATTGGGTCGGTTTGATGTAATTGTTCGAGTATTTGGCGTTGTGGCTGGGGTAAATTTGCTTGTACTCGATGCAAAAATAGGGAAGTTTCGTCTAGTAACCGTTCAGGCGATCGCACATTTTTAATAATGATACTCTCTGCTAGTCTCCTAAGTTGCGTTTCTTCTTGACGGCTGATTTCTTTGCCTGTGTACACAATAATTGGTAATTTCAAGAGATTAGGCTCTTGTTTGATTTGCTCTAGCAGTTCTAAGCCACTCATATCAGGTAAACCAAGATCCAGAACTATACAATCAAAGTGCTGCGATCGTAAAATTTCTAAGGCTGCGGCTCCTGTATTCACAGCCATACTCTGCACATCACCATTACCAATAAGTTCGATAATACTTTGGGCTTGCACAGGATCATCTTCTATCACTAAAAGACGTTTTACTTTGCGGTCAATAAAGCTTTTGATTTCTGTTAATGTGTGATTTAGTATTTCTGGAGAGACGGGTTTTTGTAAAAAAGTAATTGCCCCTAGTTGTAACGCCCTTTGTTCGCGGTCATCAACAGAAAGTATATGTACAGGAATATGTCTAGTTTGAGGATCATGTTTGAGGCGGTCTAACAGCGTCCATCCATCCATATCCGGCATATAAATATCTAGAGTAATGGCATTGGGCTGATATTGTTGTGCTAGGGCTAAACCTTGTTTGCTGTTTAAAGAAACAATAGCTTTAAAGCCTTGTTGCCTCGCCATATCTAGTAAAATTCGAGCAAATTTATCGTCATCATCTATGATGAGTAACAGGCGATCGCCTGGTTGAATTATCCCTCGATCATCGGCGATGGTATTAGTAAGAGCAATGGGTTGTAAATTTTCTGGAGATACTGGTGGTAACTGGTGCGGGGGGGATGATGTCTGCTGTTGTGAAATTACTTTTGTTTGATTCTCTGGATAAGTTTGAGGTAAATATAGGGTAAAAGTACTTCCCTGTCCTGGCTGACTGACTAATCCGAGCCTACCACCCAACATTTGAGTTAGTTCCCGGCTGATGGATAAACCTAAACCTGTTCCTCCATACTTGCGGCTGGTTGTACCATCTACTTGCTGAAATGCTTCAAAAATAATTTGTTGCTTCTCCTGGGGAATACCAATACCTGTATCACTAATGGCGAAAGTAATCATAGGATGATTGGTATTAATTTGATCTAAGCCAATTCTTAAAGTTACCCCTCCTTGCTCGGTAAACTTTAAAGCATTAGCTAAGAGATTTTTCAAAATTTGCTGCAAGCGTTTAGGGTCGCTGAATATTGTTGACGGCAATCGCTCATCAAGTTCAATACTAAAACTTAGTCCTTTATCTTGGGCGACTTGCCGGAAAGTCCGTTCTATATAATCATGCAAATCTGCAAAATCTATCGGCTCTAGTTCTACCGATAAAGTACCAGACTCGATTTTTGCTAAATCTAAAATATCATTAATTAACTCTAAAAGATCAGTTCCTGCCGAGTAAATTGTTTGGCTATATTCTACCTGTTTATTACTTAAGTTACCGCTTGAATTATCTGCTAGGAGTTTAGCTAGAATTAACAGACTATTAAGAGGTGTCCGTAACTCATGGGACATATTTGCCAGAAACTCTGATTTATATTTGGAAGATAAGGCTAATTGCTCTGCCTTTTCTTCGATGAATTTTCTCGCTTTTTCAATCTCCTGATTCTTGCGAGCAACTTCACTATTTTGAATTTCCAATAATTCTGCTTTCTCTTCTAGTTCTTCATTCAGTTGCTGTAACTCTTCATTAGATTGTTGCAACTCTTGTTGCTGCTGTTTTAATAGTAATTCCGAATTTTCTAAATCTTGTGTTTGCTGTTCTAGAAGTTGATTACTTTGTCTCAGTTCTGCGGCTAAAGCCACAGATTCATCTAAGAGATTTTGAGTTTGTGCGCTAGCATAGATACTATTTAAAAATACACCGATAACTTCGCTAAATTGGTCTATAAATGCCAAATGTAATTCACTGAACCGATGAAAAGAAGCAATTTCAATTACAGCGATTACTTCTGTTTCAAATAGCACCGGTAACACAATAATATTTAGCGGTAAGGCTGCTCCCAAGCCGGAACTAATACGGATATAGTCACTGGGAACTTCAGTTAAGAGAATTCTTTGTTTTTCTAAGGCGCATTGTCCTACTAATCCCTCACCCAATCGCACCAAATTAGCTAAATGTCGGCGCTCATTATAAGCGTAGCTACCGGTTAATTTGAGTATAATCTCATCATGATTTCTATCAATCACATAAAATACACTTTGCTGAGATTCTACTAGTGGCGTTAGTTTTGACAAAATTAAACTAGACACACTTTCGAGGTTGCGCTGTCCTTGCAATAGCTGAGTAAATTCAGCCAAATTAGATTTGAGCCAATTTTGCTCCTCATTTTTTTGGGTTGTAATGCGTAGGTTAGCCACCATTTGGTTAAATGTACGTGTCAGGATACCAATTTCATCTTGGCGGATGCTATTTGGTAAAGTAACGGCTAAGTCTCCGCTAGACATTCTCTCTGCTGCATGAGAAATTTGCTGTAATGGAAAGGAGATATGTCTAGTCAATAAATACCCAATTAAAGCGAGGATGAAAGAGACAAGTGGAATGCTATAAGTGATAGTGGCAAGAGTACTATTGGCAGCATTTTGTGCCATTGCTGTTCGCTGCTCTAATAATTTTAATTCTTCAGCATTCATCTGCTGGCTGATACTCCTGATTTGTGCCATTATCGCTCTGCCTCTATCTGATAGTATAGATTTTTGAGCAGCTTCAAAACCTTGATTTTGTCGTAAATCAAGCACAGTTTGCATCACAGATATTCTTTCATTAATTAGTGGCTCTAATCTGGAAATATAGCCATGTTGTTGAGGATTGTCTGATGTTAACTTTTGCAGTTCTTTAATTCTTATATCTAAAGACTTTGTGGCTTTTTGATAAGGTTCTAAATAGCGTATTTCCCCAGTAATAATGTAACCCCGTTGCCCACTTTCTGCTGTGGATAACAGACCATTAAGGTCGGCAATTTGCCTGAGTACTTGGTAAGTATGTCGTTCTTTATGGGAAGCAACAATTAGTTCTTGAATACTTTGATAAGAAACAAAACCTATTGTACTCAGAATGGTGATGCTAATAGTAAATCCCGCTCCGATTTTAGAGCCAATTTTGAGACGGTTAAACATTATTACAGGATTATTTTCAAGCTAAGGTTGCTGTTACTAATTAATATCCGCAGTTCACGCAACTACCTAATAACTAAGATATAACGAAAAGGTTGACTAAAAGTATTGATTGTTAATCGCAGATGAGACAAGGCATTTTTTTCAATTAAAAGCTAGAAAATTATAGGTTAAGTAAAATTAACGTTTACGCTTCCTGGTTAAGAATGCTACAAACAAAATTGTATTTTCAGGGTTTTTATGCAGTACAAGCATCGAAACCTTATACAAACACTTGTTTTTCATTATTTGTCAATTAAATATCCAAGTATAAAATTTTGAGGTAATTGATGCTTCATCAGCAGTTTTGCATATCTATTTTGACTAGCTTAGTAACCATTGTTGCTTACCCGGCGTTAACCTATAATCCCTTTCTGACACCATCTACTTTGCCCATAGTCTCAACAGATAGTCCAACTTTGTTAGCAGCAAGTTATCTTTCACCATTAGAACAGCAGGTGATTGAAGAAATGAACAAAGTGCGGACAAATCCTAGATCATATGTACCCATCATAGAAAATTATAGAAAACGTTTCCAAGGTAATCGGGTGAGAATTTCTAGTAATACTTATCTTGTTACCCAAGAAGGAGTCAAGCCGGTAAATGAGGCGATCGCTTTTCTCAAGTCAGCCCGTCCTGTGGGAAAATTAAGAGCATCGAAGGGAATGTCTTTAGGTGCTAGAGACCATACGAAAGACCAAGGCCCAAAAGGTGTAACTGGTCATAATGGTAGCGATGGTAGTACCCCCTTCACTCGCATTAATCGCTATGGAAAATGGCAAACCACGGCGGCGGAGAATATCAGCTACGGCCCAAATACTGCTCAAGATATCGTTATGCAATTGATTATTGATGATGGCGTACCATCACGCGGTCATCGTACTAATATTTTTAATGGTGCTTTTAAGGTCGCGGGTGTTGCTTACGGTGATCACAAAGTTTATAGGACGATATGTGTGATTACTTATGCAGGTGGGTTTTTGGAAAAATAAGGGAATAGAAACTAGAGATTGCTGGAAGTGTTATTTTTTTGTTGGTTCTATCTCTAATTCCCCAGTTCCTAGATTTTCCGAAAAATTTTCCTCATATTGTGGAGCTAAATATATCTTATTTGCTCCCCAGTTATGAAATTACTGAAGAATAAATTGCAATTTTGGAAGTCTGTTCCCGAAGCATCACAAAAAAGCTGGGAAATCTCACCACCAAAATCTACTCTCTCACCCCTAGAACAACGAGTGGTAGAGGAGATGAACAAAGTACGGACAAGTCCCCAAGCATACTTACCAATTTTGCAAAGTTACCGCCAGCGCTTTCAGGGGAACAAAGTTAAGTTGGCTGATTACGTTTATTTGCAAACTCAGGAAGGGGTAAAAGCCGTAGATGAGGCGATCGCCTTTCTCAAGTCAGCCCATCCTGTGGGAACATTAAGCGTATCTGTGGGTATGTCTTCGGCTGCAAGAGATCACGTCCAAGACCAAGGAAAAACAGGTGCTACAGGACATTATGGCAGCGATCGCAGCGATCCTTTCACTAGACTGAACCGCTATGGTAATTGGCTAGTCACCGCAGGCGAAAACATTAGCTACGGTTCCAACACCGCCCAAGATATTATCATGCAGTTAATTATTGATGATGGCGTACCATCACGCGGTCATCGCACCAATATATTTAACCCTGCATTTAAAATTACAGGTGTAGCCTTTGGGATTCACGCCAGTTACAGACAAATATGTGTGATTACCTATGCAGGCGGTTATACAGACCAATAAGCTATTCTGTTGCACAATCCATCTGTTAACAGTCAACAGTCAACAACTCTGATTAGTAGCTATGCTATTTAGACGCGCACTAGCTTAATTTTTGCTTCCCTGCTATTTAATGTTGCTTTTGTTTTCAAAAATTAAACTGATGCGTTTGGCATTTATTATATGCTTATATAACTGTAGAGATATTTAGCTATATAAAGGAGTCTCATGGTTAATTCGCTGACAACTCCAGAGCCTCAAACGCTGAAACCAGGTGTTAAAGCACCTGTGCAGGAAACATTACTAACACCTCGGTTTTATACCACTGACTTCGATGCGGTGGCGAATTTAGACATTTCCGCCAATGAGGCTGAGATTCGCGCAGTTGTTGAAGAACTACGCGCTGACTACAACCGCCATCACTTTGTGCGTGATGAGGAATTTAAACAATCTTGGGATCATATTACTGGAGAGAAGCGCCGCGCCTTTATTGACTTTTTAGAGCGTTCTTGCACCTCAGAGTTTTCGGGATTTCTGTTATTCAAGGAATTGTCACGCCGCATTAAGTCCCGTAATCCTCTGTTAGCGGAAGCTTTTGAGTTTATGGCACGGGATGAGGCTCGCCATGCGGGATTTTTGAATAAATCCATGTCGGATTTAAACCTTTCCCTCGACTTAAATTATTTAACCAAAAATCGTACATATACCTTTTTTCCGCCAGAGTGGGTGATTTACACAGTCTACCTATCGGAAAAAATTGGTTACTGGCGCTATATTTTGGTGCATCAACATATGCAGGAGCATCCCGAATACCAGTTTTATCCATTATTCCGCAAGTTTGAAAGCTGGTGTCAGGATGAAAACCGACATGGTGATTTCTTTAAGGCACTACTGCGATCGCAACCTCAACTATGGAAAAATTGGAAAGCACGGTTGTGGGTGCGGTTTTTTCTATTGACTGTGTTTGTTACTCATACCATGACTGTATTTGAACGGGCATCATTTTACGAATCTATCGGGATTCATCCCAGAAAATACAACAACAGAGTCATTCAAGAGACAAATAACACCTCAGCCAGAGCATTCCCTCTCATCTTGAATACTAATCACCCGCTATTTTTCTGGCGATTAGAACAGTGTTCAGAAAATAACATGAAATTAGCAGCCATTAAAAATAACAAACTGCCCAATTTCGTCAAATTTTTCCAGAGAATACCACCCGCCACGGCTATTTTCTGGAATATGCTGCGGCTTTTTCTGATGAAACCAATTGATACGGAAGCAACACGCGGTACAGTTCTTTGATAGGGGTATAGGGGTGTAGGGGTATAGGGGTTTAGCAATTTAAGAGTTAAAAAGCCTCACACCCTTACACCCTTACACCCTTAAACCCTCACACCCTTACACCCTCACACCCTTACACCCCTATACCCTTACACCCTCAAAACTACTGATTTGCCAGAATTAACTCTGGCTGTGTCTCTTCTGCTTCTGGCAAACCGTATATTGAGCGATAGAGTTTGTCGTATTCCTTAGCGGATTTGTACCAGCTGAAGTCTTGACTCATACCGCGCTTTTGTAGTTCTTGCCATTGGGGTTTGTAGCGGAAGCCTTCCCAAGCGCGAATCATGCAGGTGAATAAGTCTAGGGGTTCGTAGCGGTCAAAGCAATAGCCTGTACCGGCTTCGTTTACGGGGTCGTGGTGGGATACGGTGTCAACTAAACCCCCAGTGCGGCGAACGATGGGGATGGAACCGTAGCGTAAAGCCATCATCTGGCTAATACCGCATGGTTCAAAGCGGCTGGGCATTAGAAAGGCATCAGAACCGGCGTAGATGCGACGAGATAGGGCATCATTGTATAGGAGATAGGTGGCCATACGTCCGGGGTAGCGGGATGCTAATTGCCACATTTGAGTTTCGTAGTAGCGATCGCCTGTTCCTAACAAGACGAACTGAGCATCAGTATAAGCCATAAAGCGATCAAGCATTTGGATGACTAAATCTAAACCCTTCTGCTCGACTAACCTTGTCACCATGCCAATTAAAAAGGCATTGCTGTTAACTTCTAACCCTACTTCTTCTTGTAAAGCAATTTTGTTGGCTTTGCGTTTATCTAAAGTATCAGCAGTAAAAGTTTGAGCAATAAATTTATCGTTAGCTGGGTCATAAACTTCCGTATCTATACCGTTAACAATCCCAGATAATTTACCACTGATGAAGGACAGCAAACCTTCTATTTTCTCACCGTAAGCCGGGGTCTTGATTTGCTCGGCGTATGTGGGAGAAACGGTATTTACCCTGTCAGCAAACTGGACAGCCGCCGCCATTGTGTTGTGTCCCTGCATATACCAAGGACACCAAGTAATTTTATCTAGATACCAACGCCAAGGCCCTTGGTAAGCTAGGTTGTGGATAGTGAAGACTGTGGTGATATCTGGTGATTGGTTCATCCACACAGGAATCATGCCTGTGTGCCAATCGTGACAGTGAATAATTTCTGGTTTCCAGTAATTCCAACAAAATTCCGCCGCACCATTGGAAAACAAGGTGAACCGCCAGTCTTCATCATCTCCCGAATAAATTCGCCGGGGGTTGAAGGCTGGATGTCCAAATAAATACAAGGGAACATCAGTACCAGGCAGAACTGCTTCGTGAACTGTAAAGTCCTGAAACATGGCGTATCCCTTCCAGATTGGATCTTTGGGAATTTCCATTTTGTCTGGCAAAAAGCCGTAATAGGGCAAGAAGATACGTACATCATGCCCCATTTTTCTCAAGACCTTAGGTAATGCACCGACAACATCACCCATCCCTCCTACTTTTGCGATGGGTGCTGCTTCTGCTGCCACAAATAGAATCCGCATGGTATTTTTTGTTTCCCTGATTCTGCCTATACAGTTATCAGTATCAGTTATCAGTTCTTAATTGTTCACTGTTCACTGACTACTGATTACTTATCTAAACATATATAGTTGACCAATCGATTAAGAACCACGTTGGATCTCTGCAAAGATTGTATTTAAAATCTCTTGCGCTCCTTGTTCCCGGAGGAGTTCGGCTAATTTTATACCGATCGCTTCGGCATCACCAGCATCACCAGAAACGGTGTCTTTCACTAAGTTTTGACCGTCTACACTGGCAACCACACCTGTGAGGATTAATTCATCACCATTGATTTCTGTATTTACACCGATGGGTACTTGACAACCGCCCTCTAAACTGCGTAAAAAGGAGCGTTCAGCCAGACAGCGATCGCGTGTTTGGGGGTGTTCAATGGCTTTGAGTATAGTGATTAATTCCGCATCATCAGCACGGCATTCAATCCCTAAAGCGCCTTGACCGACCGCGTGGAGAGAGATTTCTTTGGGGAGGACTTGGTGGATGCGATCGCCCATACCTAAGCGTTGTAACCCAGCAGCCGCTAAAATTAGCCCGTCATACTCGCCTGCATCAAGTTTAGCTAACCGTGTATTCAAATTTCCCCGTACATCTTTAAATGTCAAGTGGGGAAATTGGTTGCGTAACTGCGCCAAACGTCGCAAAGAAGATGTCCCAATTACCGCGCCGGCTGGTAAGGTATCAATTTGCTTATCCTTAAAATTTTCATGCACTACCAGCGCATCGGCGGGGTTTTCCCGTTCTGTAATGGCGGCTAGTGCTAACCCTTCTGGTAAGTTAGTTGGCAAATCTTTGAGGGAATGAACAGCAAAATCAATCTCCTCATTGATCATCCCCACTTCTAGTTCTTTGGTGAATAGTCCTTTATCACCGATTTTGGCTAGTGCTACATCAAGGATTTTGTCGCCTTGGGTAGACATGGTGTGGACTTCAAAATTGATATCAGGGAAACTGTTTTGTAATTGCTCTCTAACCCAGTATGTCTGAACTAGAGCGAGTTGACTTTTACGAGAACCTATACGGATTGTGCGTCTAGCACTGGAAACAACTGAAGTCATAAAACAATATGTCAAACCAGGCGATAATTTCACTCTCATCTAGACTACCGCAGTGGGTGACTCCCTGATTGGTTTCCCTTGATGCAAATTAAGTTTATTTTGGCCTTTCTTTACACTCTTTTACATTATTTAGAATTACTCAACATTTTCTTATTTCTATTGTCAGTTGCTTTTGCTCTGATTTAATCTGATATGCACCTAGATCACATATTCTTGCGTCAGGGCTGTCCATAGTCAAGAGTCCAGAGTCAAAGACTAGCTTGGACTGTGGACTTTGGACTTTTGACAACCTGAGTGCGAAATATACAATTTAAATGCGTAACAGCTTAATACCCTACCCCTTTGTCGATGGAGTTGTTAAAGGTCTGGTTGCAGATATTCTTGTAATTCTTGAGTACGCTGTTGTGTCAGCTTTTCTAAGCAATTTAAATAAACGCTAGGGGCAATACTTCCCCCTTCATACTGACTGGATTCAAACTCACAGCTACTATCACGAAACTTAATCCACGCCTGCTGTGCAGCAACTAACTTTTGTTTTCTAGAACGTTGTAACTTTGGTAAAAGTTGTTTGTAAGCTTGGTTTAATTTTTTATCAGCATTTTGATAGGACTGTTTTGAACATTGATTAATTTCGAGTTGAGTTTGAGCATTATCGCAATTGAGATTTTGAACTAAAAGCATTGATTTGGCATTCGCCACCGTGGAAAAAAGTAAAGTACTGCAAGCGAGAATGGAGATGAGAGATTGGGGAATGGGTGGTTTCATGATGAGAGAGGGTAAGAAGCTGAGAACAATGGGAGAAATATCGTAGGATAATTGTTTTGCGGGAAATCCCTTATACCCTTATACCCCTACACCCTCAAACTAGAGTTTTACGGGCAAAGTACCAGATAAGAAACGTTAACCTACCGCAAGAGGGAAGCCATAATTACCCAATAATGCTAGGAATAAGTTGGAGCTTCAGCGAATAGATACGCTGGGCGCAGTGCCATCGCAACTGATCTACTATTTAATATGAATCGTTCCGCTTGTCTTATTTTTAACCCAGTTGCTGGTCAGGGTGATCCAGAAGTTGATTTAGCAGCAATTCGAGCCATCCTAGAACCAGAAATGGCTCTGGATATTTACCTGACAACAGAGGAACTCGGCGCAGATAAACTGGCGCAGGAAGCCGTAGAACGGGGAGTAGAGACAATTATTGCTTCAGGGGGAGATGGTACATTATCTGCTGCGGCTGTGGCTGTGGCTGGGACTGATATTCCCTTGGGAATTATTTCACGAGGTACAGCCAATGCTTTTGCGGTTGCATTAGGAATCCCTGATACAATTGATGCCGCTTGTCGGACAATTTTGCAGGGAGTAACTCGCAATGTAGATGTAGCCTATTGTAATGACCTGCCGATGATTTTGTTGACAGGCATTGGTTTTGAGGCGGAAACTGTGGAAAGGGCAGATAGAGAAGCCAAAAAACGCTTTGGGATTATGGCCTATGTGCTGGCAGGCTTTCAAGAGTTGAGAGAATTAGAGAGTTTTGATGTAGAAATCGAAACCGAAGACAAAATCATCAAAACTACCGCCTCAGCCGTCACAGTGGCTAATGCTGCGCCTCCTACTTCCGTTTTAGCTCAGGGGCCGGCTGGCATTATTTATGATGATGGCTTACTAGATTTGACAATCGTAGCGCCTAATAGCAAAGCTGGAGCGATCGCTGCTACATATCATTTGTTTCAGTCTGCTTCTTCTGGAAATGCTGCCGAACGTGATGATATCGGTTATCTACGAGCAAAACAGTTTAAAATCACCGCAGACCCACCACAAAAGGTAGTCATTGATGGTGAGGTGGTAGGTAAAACTCCAGTTGATATTAAGTGTTTACCAGCAGCCTTAAAGATTTTTGTTCCGTCAGCACCAGAAGAGGAGCTAGTGGAGAAGCTAGAAGGATTGCCAAATTTGACTATTGAACTGAAAGAACCAGCAGAGGATTAGGGGTGTAGGGGTACAGGGGTATAGGGGTGTAAGGGTTTTAAACATTGTTAAATATTTAGGAGTTAGTAGTATTGAAACTAGTCTCTGATCCACCAATACCTAAAAAAATACGCAAGATGCAGCAACGGGTACGATGGCAAGACCCGTTAATATGGGAACGGAATATAGACCAAACACGACTGGAAATAGAGGATGGTAAAAGGGGAGATGGGGAATTCTCTTTTTTAGTAGTTGGTGATAGTGGTTCTGGGAAACATCGGGGACACAATCCCCAGCGTCAAGTAGCGGAATTGATGTTACCCCATCATCAGGACTGTGGTTTTCTCCTGCATACTGGCGATGTCGTTTATCTGGTGGGGTCTAGTGAATACTACAAGCCAAATTTTATCCAACCCTATCGTGAGTTGATTGTTGGGGGAGAAAATCCCCGACAGATTGCTTACGACAAGATGGTGTTTAAGTTACCGATTCTACCTGTACCAGGGAATCATGATTATTATGAGTTACCTGTTTTATTGAGTTTATTGTCTGTTTCCACCTGGCCGCTTCGCTATTTATTGCGATCGCGTTTAGATATTGATGTTGGTTTCCGTGGTTCGGGTACTGGTGAAGCTTATGCCAAGGCCTTCCTCGATTATCTCAAGGGATTACAACTACCAGGTGATTTACCTCGTCATTTAGATAAGCATTACACCGCCAAGACCGACACAGGGCGTTGTCTTGCTTACCAACCAGGAAATTTTACTCGTCTACCAAATCGTTATTACACTTTTCGTTATAGTGGGATAGATTTTTTCGCCTTAGATTCCAATACATTTAACGATCCAGAACCATTACCAGCCACCAGAGAAGGTGAAAGCGATCGCACAATTCTCACTCAACGCAGGGACGCGTTAGAGCGCGAGAAGATGCAGATGATTGAAACTTCCGCCAAATTGAACCCGGATAACCCCGACGAAGCGGAACGTTTAGATGATCTGCACTCGAATGTGTCCCAAATTGAGGAAATTATTGTTGATATCGATAAGCAATTAACTACTGATTCTCAACCAGCGCAGACTGACACCGAACAACTAAACTGGCTTAAGCAGAGATTAATTGCATCGTGGAAAAATCCAGCAGTCCGGGGAAGGGTAATTTATTTCCATCATCCTCCCTATGTCACCGAGGCGACCAAATGGCTACAATCCCAGACCTTAGCAATTCGCAGTCGCCTACGGAACGTATTGGATGCAGTGGCGCAAGAGATAGGTGACATCAATCAAGGTCGTCCCCTAGTAAATTTAGTATTGAACGGTCACGCCCATTGTTTAGAATATATGCAAACCTTCGACACCGGACATGGTGATGCAAATATGCACTGGATTGTCTGCGGTGGGAGTGGCTATAGCCTACGCCGCCAGCGTCAAGAAGGCGCAGATTTAACAGAAGATGGTAAATTAATGGCGCGATCGCATCTCTTCGTTGGTCGCAATGGTCACGGTTCCCAAAAACACCGTCCCTATTCTTGTTTGCGTATTGATGTGACAGGCGATGAGCAACCAAAATTTATCATCCGTCCTTTAGTCGCCGAATGGTATCAGCGTCACTGGCACAATTATGAGCTTCCGCCTTTAATTATTAGTTAATGAAAGCAAACAGAAAATTAATCCCCAATCCCCAATACCCAGTCCCCAGTCCCCAATCCCCTTTACTGAGAAATCCGATACTGCTGGGCTATGTAATAAAATAGGGGATAGTAATTGGGAAATTCTTGACTGGGGCTTCGTCCTTGCCAGCTATACTTAACTTGGTTTTGCGTCAGTGTTAGCGTCATTGAACTGACAGAATTATTCGCTTCTATCCCTAATATTCCAGTTAAACCTTGACTTGTTTGAAAGTTATATTTCTCTGAGGTTGGAGATTCTATTAGTTGATTACTCGCCCAGGCTCGAATTTCTACTGAGTTGCTCTTGGGTGATACGAAAACAACACCATCAGCGTTTGTCGGTGTTGCTAAAGCATTCCAGTTACTGGGATAAGGAAACTCAAAGCCATAGCGGGTATTTTTGTAAGTTCTCCAGGTGATATCTGTGATGTTGAAGGCCGGGGCAAAGCAACCGTACAAAATCAACAACAAAGCGATCGCTGTACCAATACAAGTAATTTTAGTATAAAAATATTTTCTCCATCTCAAAGTTATTACTAGTAACTTAGACATAATTTTACATTTACTCAAAACTAGAAGTATCTTTATATATGGACTTTTGGAGATAATTTTAGTCATTTGTATCAACTTCAAGCTAATTAATAGTTTAGTCTCTTAAATAACTTATAGAACTTACGCACCCAGATTTTCTGTTGAAACCGGATGTGAGGGTTTCAAACATTTCAACCCCTACACCCCTACACCCTTCTCCAAACCCTTGATCTTTCGTTTTCACGCGTAAATCCTAAACTCAGATTAGTCATGATCTTTGTAACGAACCAAGACCAAATGTAAACAAAAGTAACAAAATAGCCGTCAAAGCGTTTTACCGTCTTGACAACCAAGACAGTAGTCGATACCGTTATATACATACCCGGGTAAGGCCATCGAAAAGTTATATGCAAACTAAGCAAAAGGTTACGTTATATCTATCGCCAGAACTGCACAAAAAGCTGAAGATTCGTTCGGCCATCGATTCCGAACCGATGTCTGAACTTGCTGAACGCGCCCTTGATTTCTACCTAACTAACTCTGACTTAGTTGACGAATTAGAGGCTGCCGCTTACGGACGAACTCACAAAGTTTATTCATGTCCTAATTGTGAAAGTTCAGTAGTATTACGTGATGGGGAACTGGTGGCTTTAGGAAACCAACCAGGACTAATTGGTCAAGACCATCTTCCCATTGATGAAATGGCTGAAGCAGAAACCCATCCCAAGGGTGAGGAAGAATTGGTTCCTTGCTAGATAGGAATTAGATAAGGAAGTCATAATTCTGTTGTTGTCACCAACAAAACGATGTCTTTACTGTACTAGGGTCTCAAGAAGGTCGATTTATGAAAGAAGAGCTCAACATTCTCATTCAAGCTCAATACCCACTAATCTACCTTGTGACCTCCGAGGAAGAGCGGGCAGAGCAGGCAATTTCCACAATCGCCCAAGTGTTAAGGCCCCAACGCCGAGTTTTTGTTTGGACAGTAACTCATGGCATCGTGGAGTATGGTCAACCCCGGAATGTCGGTCAACATAATACTGTCTCGCCAGAGGCAGCAATAGACTGGATCATCCGGCAGAAAGAACCTGGTATATTTATTCTTAAAGATTTACATCCATTTATTGATGCTCCCGCGACTACAAGATCATTACGAGATGCGATCGCCAGTTTCAAAGGTATGCAAAAGAACATCATTTTGATGTCGCCGATGCAGCAAGTGCCTATAGAACTGGAAAAAGAAGTAGTCGTTCTAGATTTCAAACTACCAGATATGTCTGAGTTAAACAAAGTTTTAACTCACCATTTAGACCAGAGTCGTGGCAGACGCTTGACCACAGAAGCGCGGGAAAAGCTCCTCAGAGCAGCTTTGGGCTTAACCAAAGATGAAGCTGAGAAAGTTTATCGCAAAGCCCAAGTAACTACAGGGCGTTTAACCGAAGAAGAAGTAGATATAGTTCTATCTGAGAAAAAGCAACTAATTCGGCGTAATGGCATCTTAGAATACATCGAAGAAGATGAAACCATCGACGCTGTGGGTGGCTTAGAAGAATTAAAAAAATGGCTCAAACAACGCTCAAATGCGTTTACAGAAAGAGCTAGAGAGTATGGCTTACCCCAACCAAAAGGAATGTTAATTTTAGGGGTTCCTGGTTGCGGTAAGTCGTTAATCGCCAAAACAACATCCCGCCTGTGGGGTTTACCACTGTTGCGTTTGGATATGGGGCGAGTTTACGACGGCTCAATGGTGGGGCGGAGTGAAGCTAATCTGCGTAATGCCCTGAAAACAGCAGAATCTATCTCACCAGCCATTCTCTTCATCGATGAACTGGATAAATCCTTTGCTGGTAGTTCAGGTTCTGGTGATTCCGATGGCGGTACATCCAGCCGGATATTTGGTTCTTTCCTCACATGGATGCAGGAGAAAAAATCTCCAGTGTTTGTTATGGCGACAGCCAACCGAGTAGAACGCTTACCTGGGGAATTTTTGAGGAAAGGTCGTTTTGATGAAATTTTCTTTGTGGATCTGCCCACACCTGAAGAAAGGAGTGATATATTCAAGATCCACCTGAATAAACGCCGCGAAGACATCACCCGGTTTGATTTGGAGCAACTTGCCAAGATGTCCGATGGCTTTTCCGGGGCAGAAATTGAACAAGCGTTAGTTGCGGCAATGTACGAAGCCTTTGCCCAAGACCGCGAGTTCACCCAATTAGATATTATTGCTGCGCTTAAAGCTACATTGCCACTGTCTCGCACGATGCAAGAACAGGTAACAGCCCTAAGAGACTGGGCTAGACAGAGGGCAAGACCCGCCGCAGCCTCCGTCGCTGAATACCAGCGCATGGAGTTTTAAAAGCTTTCCCTGCTAACCCAGGGGGAAAGGCTAGCCAAAAAAGCTAGCAGTTACGAGAAAAAAGCCGCTCCCACATTATGCGCGGCTTCCCTGAAAAAAAACGTTGTCCTTTTTCTCAATCTTCTCATTGGAGGAAACCCAAATGTCTCACTTTAGCACTCTCCGCACCAAAATCACCGATGCCGAAATCCTCAAAGCTTCCTTGCGCGACCTGGGCATCAGCGTAAAGACTGAAGCTGATGTTCGTGGTTACAATGGTCAGCGCGTTCGCTCCGACATCGTTGCAGTTTTGGACGGCGAATATGATCTAGGTTGGTCTCGCAACAGCGATGGTTCTTTTGACCTAATCGCTGACCTGTGGGGCGTTGCTAAAAAGCACAACCAAACCGAGTTGATCAACTCCATCAACCAAAAATATGCTGTTAACAAAACCTTGGCTGAAGTAAAACAGCGCGGTTTACAAAACGCCAATGTGAAGTTGGTATTGCAATAACAATTTCTCTGCGCGTTCCCAAAGCTGCACGGGTTAACCACGTCATAGCGGTTAGCCCGCTTTTTTTATGCTTCTTCTACTCCAGCAAATTCCAAAAGTAACCATCTGGTGCAATGAAAGAGAAACTTTTTTCTCGAAATTCATTTTCAATAATACTAGTAAACTTTTGTACAGGACTGGACTTGATGCGATCGCTATATGTTGCCAATCCTCGCACGCGGTAAGTGTAAAGAGACATCCCCAAGCTACCAGGCTGGGCGGCTTCAAAGCGTGACTCTAAATTCATGGCTTCGGGAAAGCGAATCACATAAAGTCTCCCACTACGTGCAGCCATAAAGTCAGACTGGGAAGAACGGGGGTCATCAAAGGTAGTGACAATAAACTTTTCCCCTGGTTTCAGGTCAAATAAATCCCGACCGGCTGGTGAAGATTCATAACTAGTTTCCACATCATCACGCACACGCAACAAGCCCAAAACCTCTTCATAAAATTTCAGGCTTTCCTTGCTGTCATCTTGAACAATAATACCCATATGGGTAAACTGGCTGGTCTTAAATGTGCTAGCTTGGTGAATTTCTCCGTAATGGGGTAGAGTATAGCCAAACCGTTGGAACAATACCTGACGAGTCAAGGGTTGCAAGAGTAACATTTCTCTCACTCCCACGGCTGGATCAATAAGAGGACGGCTTTTTCTCTCTTTGTTATAAATGACTTCCCAATAAGGGTAACTGTACCTCACAGCCCAACCGGAGGACTTTGCATCTTCTGCGTGATTTAAGACTGTTAATATATCCGCAGTTAAGCTAGTAGCCCAGCGATTACCCTTAATTTTCATTGAAGATAAACCCAACCCTGGATTTGTGGGGTTTTGCCAAACCATCAACCGAATCAAACCATGATCTGCATTTTGGTGATAAAGGCGAATTGATCGCAAACCAGAATTTACACCATACAATTGATACGCGGCGGCCTGGGCTAATTCACCAACTTGACCAATACGATAGCCAAATTGCTCCCAATATTGAATCGCAAAAATGGGATCGGGAACGCCTATACATACTTCATATATACCAGCGATCGCCAAAGGCGGGGCGTAGCCCATCGCTGTTTCTTGCCCCTGAGTCATGCCAAATTCATATTGATCTTGCCTAGACTAGTCTACACTTTAGGAAATGGATGGTGTTTGTATCAAGTTAGAAATGCGATTTAAATCTTGTAGGACTGTCGTAGCAGATTGGTAGCGATCGCTAAAATGATAACGCACCATCTTATCTAAAATTAGTGCTAGTTCTTCGCTAACTGTGGCATGACTCCGCCACATCACATTTCCCGTTTCCGGGTCTGGTGGAAGTTCTTGGGGTAATATTCCCGTGAGTGCTTGAATCCCCATCATCCCCACAGCGTAAATATCACTAGCCAAACGGGGATGTCCTGCAAATTGTTCTGGTGGTGCATAACCGCGTGTCCCGATGGCTACCGTAGCTAATTCTGTTTTTTGATCAGTTGGTGGCTGCATCAACTTGACTGCACCAAAATCGATTAATACTAAGCGATTATCTTCCGCCGACCTAATAATATTAGTTGGTTTGACATCCCGATGAATTACCCGATGTTCGTGTACAAATGCCAAAACCTCTAAAACTCCTTTGAGCATTTCTATGACAAAAGCTTCACTCTGTAAACCTGTGACAGGTGGTAATTCCTCATACAAAGTATGCCCAGCAATATACTGTTCTACTAAATAAAATTCTTCATTCACTTCAAAATAAGCCAGCAGCGCCGGAATTTGCTGATGCTGACCCAAAGATTCTAAAATTTCTGCTTCTGTAATAAACAAACGCCGCGCCACTTGCAAAAACTTTGTATCTTTGCGTGCTGGCATTAACTTTTTTACCACACAAGTAGGATTCCCTGGTCTTTGAGTATCTTGTGCTAGATATGTACGACCGAATCCACCAGCACCCAGTACACTGGAAATGGAATAACGACCACCCAATAATAAATCATCAGCTTTTTTTCTGGGTGTGACCACAACAGAATCATGGTGAGAGTGTTGGTCATAGAACGCTGTAGTATCTGCTATTGCTGTTGCTTCGTTCAAGAGGATGTTTAACTGCTCAATTACCTCTTGTTGTTTCTCCACTTGCAACATGATTACCTTAGTTTGTTGCTGAGTGCGGTAAGTTCTATAAGTCATCACACTCACTCCACTCATAACTAAAGTTAAAGCTGGTGGAATTAAAGGTATCCACCCAGCGTGCAGAAATAAACCAGCGCAAATTATTACTAAACCCGTTAAGACTATACCTAAAACTACGACGACTAGTAAAGGATGCTTGAGCCGCCACGCCAAAATGCTACCTACTAATGACCAAGCCCACAGCCAAAGCAATTCAGCCCAGTCAGGCCAGTACCAAATCAGAGGTCGTCCATCTAATACTGTACTCAGTAGCTGACTAGCGATTTGTGTATGTATAAAAACTGATGGGGTTCTGGTTGGTTGCCCTTTTGCGGCACTATAAGGTGTATATAAACCTGGATGAATACTAGATGCAGTGGTGCCAATAATTACCAAACGGTCTTTGACTAAGTTAGGGTTAACTTGGTTGTTTAAAACTTCTGTCAGGGTGAATGTTGGAGCTAGATAATTAGGATGACGATAATTGAGTAATATTTGATAACCTTTAGCATCCACACCTTTGTAACTACCAGAATTAGGTGTCAGGATAGGAAAGGCAGTTTTACCAAGATGAAATTGATGTTTTTCAAAATCGACGTGAATACCTGTTTGTTCTAGGTAGGTAATTGCGGCTAAACCTGCAATTGAGAATTGTGTCGCACATTTACTATCATTGGGTTCAGAAAACACCAAAGCACGGCGAACAACTTGGTCTTCCTCAATATCAGAAATCACATCGTTATAGCCGATATTCTCCGGCGGGAAATTTGGCGGTGGTGGTACTTCTGACCTACCCATACTGCTTGATAAGCAGGCGCTGATAATATTGGTGGGATTTTCCAGTCCCGCCCCTAGATTTGTCTGCTCTGGTCGGTAAAGATTGAGAGCAATGACACGGGGTTGATAGGATGCGAGTTTAGTTAACAGTCGATTGATGGTATCATCAGCTAAAGTCCAACCTTTTTTTGCTAGATCCTCTTCAGTAACTGTGACTAGTAGAATTCGTGAATCAGGTGGTTCAACAGGACGCGATCGCAACATCTGATCATAAGCTTTTAATTCCCAAGACTGTAACCATTTCAGTTCCCTAACTCCCCACACCAAAGCCGTGACTCCCAAACTAGTGACTAAAATTATTTGCCACCAGTTCTTGTTAACAGAAGTGTCACGGTAACTTTTATCCTTAATGAAAGCAGCGCGGAGTTTGTTTGATATTCCAATAATCACAGGATTGGGGCAGTAGCCAAAATTTTGTTACAAGCTGACCAACTAGAGCTTTCTTTAATTTAGCAAGTTACTGGCTACAGGCGATCGATAGTCATTAGTTATTCATCATTAGTCAACTGCTATTCCTCATCTCCCCCAGTCTACTACCTACGCCCCTTCATCTTCTTCAACCAAATTAGAAACTGGGGAGGGTAAATTTAACTGGGGTTCTTCGAGTGAAGCATTAATGCTTACATCAGTGAAATAGTAGCCAATAATCTTGTCATAGTTGGAAGCAACAGCCAAGAAGGCCCCACCAAGTATGTAAATGGGTAATGGTAGGGCAAATCCTTTCACCCAATCAAATAACTCTGCTAGGGCAAACAAAACCACAAAACAAGCAAGCCAAACCCTCATTCTTTCATCCTCCCTGCAAGCATCTCTACTAATAGGGTAAATAGCCTGCATGATACTTGATGTTCAATTTAACCACAACTCTTAGAGAATGTTTTCAAAATTATCCGAGAGAATCGATATTATTTAACAATGACTGACTGTTGACAAGTCAACAACGGTTGAGCCGATCGCAATACTGCATCCAATAAACCAGGAAACAAAGCCTCTAGGTCTTCATACCGCAATCTATTGATGTGCTGTGTCCCTTCTTTACGGGTCAGAACTACTCCTGATTCTCGCAAAATCTTGAAGTGGTTAGACATAGTGGATTTGGCGATCGCAAAATCAAACTCAGCACAACACTGCTCCCCCTTGCTTGCTAACAACCGCACAATCTCCAATCGTGCTGGATCACCTAAGGCATACAGCACTCCTGGTAAAGAAATATCTTTTCGGTCTGGATGATACAGAAATCTCATAGTTGCATTATCTCTGAAAATGAATTATATTTTCATTATTCGATAATATCGAATAAACGAATTAAGGGGCAAGTAATATGTCATCCATTACAAATGTTACAGAAGCCACATTCAAGCAAGAAGTTCTGGATAGCAACGTTCCAGTTCTCGTGGACTTTTGGGCCCCTTGGTGCGGCCCTTGTCGGATGGTAGCGCCGGTTGTGGATGAAGTGGCTAGCGAATACGAAGGACTAGTGAAAGTGGTAAAACTGAATACAGATCAAAATCCCACTGTTGCCAGTCATTACGGAATTCGTAGCATTCCTACACTAATGGTGTTTAAGGGAGGAAGGCAAGTTAATACAGTAGTAGGCGCTGTTTCCAAGACCACATTGACTAAGACTTTAACACAGCATATTCAAGAAGCGTAACCCGCATTTATCACAAGCTTCAGGTGTTTGATGAAGCAGAGAGGCAAAGGGAAATAACCTGTATAAGAACTCTCCTCTGCTCCCTGCTTCTATCTTCCCAGTATCCACACCCCAATTACGAGAAACTGAGATTATGTCTACCAATATCAACCTATTCTCTTCCTACCAATTAGGAGAACTAAAATTACCTAACCGGATAGTGATGGCTCCCTTAACCAGACAAAGAGCTGGTGAGGGTAATGTACCACATCAACTTAATGCTATCTACTATGGTCAACGCGCTTCAGCAGGATTAATTATTGCCGAAGCCACCCAAGTGACACCCCAAGGACAAGGGTATCCCCATACACCAGGCATTCATTCCCCAGAACAAGTAGCAGGGTGGAAACTAGTAACTGATACTGTACATCAGCAAGGTGGCAGAATTTTTCTGCAACTGTGGCACGTCGGCAGAATATCTCATCCTGACTTGCAACCAGATGGAGAGTTACCTGTAGCACCTTCAGCCATTGCGCCTAAAGGTGAGGTGTTAACTTATGAAGGCAAGAAACCCTATGTTACGCCTCGCGCTTTAGAGACATCAGAAATTCCCGGCATTGTCGAACAATATCGCCAAGGAGCAGCAAACGCCCTAGCGGCTGGGTTTGATGGTGTAGAAATTCATGCTGCGAATGGTTATTTAATTGACCAGTTTCTCAGGGATGGGACGAATCAACGTACAGACGAGTATGGGGGTGCGATTGAAAATCGCGCCCGACTTTTATTAGAAGTAACCGAGGCGATAACAAGTGTGTGGGATTCCCAACGGGTAGGAGTCAGACTATCGCCTAGTGGGACATTTAACGATATCCGTGACTCTCATCCTTTAGAAACCTTTGGTTACGTAGCTCAAGCATTAAACCGCTTCAATCTGTCCTATTTACATATCTTTGAAGCTATAGACGCAGACATTAGACATGGTGGCACAATTGTACCTACTAGCCATCTACGCGATCGCTTTACAGGTACACTCATTGTTAATGGTGGTTATACCCGTGAAAAAGGCGATACTGTCATAGCCAACAAAGCAGCAGATTTAGTTGCCTTTGGGACGCTGTTTATCTCCAATCCTGATTTACCTGAACGCCTAGAGGTGAACGCACCACTCAATCAGGCAGACCCCACAACCTTTTATGGTGGTGGCGAAAAAGGCTATACAGATTATCCATTTTTAGAGGTTGCTAGCAAATAGGGATTAATTCTTGTACTCTACTGGCAGGTAAACTTTTACTGCGCTGCGCTTTTCAGTTGTCAGTTATTTTTCATAGCATCATCAATCATACGGGAGAATCTCATGAGTACCATCACCCAAATTCAACCGCTAGATGTACCCAGCGCTATAGTTCAGCGTCGCTCGATTAAAACTTTTAAAACAGACCCCATTGCCCCAGAATTACTGAAACAACTAGTAGACTTGACTGTAGCCGCACCCAGTAGCTTTAACATTCAAGATTGGCGAATTATTTTAGTTCAAGATGAGGCGCAAAAAGCAGCCCTTTCTGCCGCCTCTTGGAACCAAAAACAAATTATCGAAGCACCTGTAACTTTTGTTTTCGCTGCCGATTCCAGCGTCGGCGAAGGAGACTTAACCCCGGTTTTTGAAACAGCGTTAGCCACTGGGGCTTGGAATGAAGGGACTGTGAATTATTTTAGAAATGCTATTCCCCAATTTCAAGCAGGACTGGGAGATAAGCGCCGGGAATATGCGATTAAAGATGCCATTATTGCTGCTACCCATTTGGTATTAGCAGCAGAAAGTTTAGGCTTATCCACCTGCTTTATGAACGGCTGGATTGAAGACCAAGTGAAAGAAGTAATTGGTGCGGCGGATAATTCCGATTTAGCGATCGCTGTTTTAGTTCCTGTAGGCTATGCAGCAGAACCACGTTTAAATCCAGGTCGTCTGCCATTGTCTAACAATGTCTCTGTAGACAGAATTGATAATCCCTATGTAGGTTAGGGAGTAGGGAGGGGGGAAAATTTTTGTGAGTACGTCCTGACGAATACAGACACAAGGCAAAAACAAATGCTATTTGAGGCTTATAGGAGTCCGATTTGATTATTGTTGGCGTAGCCTGTGCTGGCGCATCAAAATCTAAGTATCTGTAGGTAAGGCCACTGGCGTTATCGGGGAACCCGTAAGGGCGCAGTGGCTCCCCTACTTAAGATTTTAGAAATCAAGTATGAATCCTATATATACTGGCTAAAAATTTTTGACTTTTAGAAAAATTCAACCCATGCCAACAACAGCTTTAATAGTAGGAGCAGGTAGTGGACTTAGCGCTTCCATTGCTCGCCTGTTTGCCCAAGAAGGATTTAAAGTAGCTTTAGCGGCTCGACAAATAGATAAACTAGAGCAGTTGAGTAGTGAAATTGACGCAGTTAGTTTTGTTGCGGATGCAGTCAAACCAGACGAGGTAAAGCAGTTATTTATTGATGTTGATCATAAGTTAGGTTCCCCTGGTGTGGTTGTTTATAATCCCAGTTGGCGAGTGCGGGGATCTTTAATTGATCTAGACCCTGTTGATGTGGCGAAAACTTTAGAAGTCTCGGCTTACGGAGGCTTTCTAGTAGCCCAAGAAGCAGCCAAAAGAATGTTACAGCAGGGTAGTGGTGCTATTTTCTTTACCGGAGCCTCAGCTAGCGTCAAAGGTTATCCCCACTCAGCACCCTTTGCAATGGGTAAGTTTGCCCTGCGTGGTTTAGCCCAGAGTATTGCCAGAGAACTTGCACCTAAGAATATTCATGTAGCTCATTTTGTCATCGATGGGGCAATTCGCTCTAGCCAGCGCCCAGATCCAGCAGACAATCCTGATAGTACCCTAGACCCAGATGCGATCGCTCAAACCTATCTCAATATTCTCCGCCAACCCCGTAGCGCTTGGACATGGGAAGTAGAGCTTCGTCCTTGGGTTGAGCGTTTCTAAAAGTTGATTACGCGAGCGCGTGTTAGTTATTATACCAATTCACTGAAATCAAGTAAAACCCAGATAGCATCTGATTTTTTAAATTTTGAATTTTGAATTGGTATGAGTTGCTGTATCCTCAAACTGTTGCGTAAGTTGTAATGTTATATGTCTTCTAGCCACAAACTGCGGCAGTTACTTGCAAATCCTGAAATTATTGTAATTCCTGGTATCTACGATTGCCTGAGTGCCAAACTGGCTGAAAATATCGGTTTTGATGTGGTGGCTACCAGTGGTTTTGGTATTGCTGCATCTACTTTGGGTTTGCCAGATTACGGTTTTCTCACAGCTACGGAAATGCTCTACAGTGTGGGGCGTATTGCTCAGTCTGTGAGTGTTCCCCTCATTGCCGATTTAGATACTGGCTATGGCAATGCTTTAAACGTGATGCGGACTATCAAGGATGCTGTGCAGTTGGGTGTGGCGGGCGTATTGTTAGAAGACCAAGAATGGCCGAAAAAGTGCGGACATTTTGAAGGGAAGCGAGTTATACCCACATCTGAACACGCTGGCAAAATTCGTGCAGCAGTAGAGGCGCGGGGTGAGAGTGGTTTAGTCATTATTGCTCGTACCGATGCCCGTGGCCCATTGGGTTTAGAGGAAGCGATCGCCCGTGGTCATGCTTACATTGAGGCAGGCGCAGATATACTATTTGTGGAAGCTCCCCAGTCTGTGGCAGAATTGAAAGCGATCGCCTCAGCTTTCCCTCACACACCCCTAGTGGCCAATATTGTAGAAGGCGGCAAAACTCCCCCACTATCCGCATCAGAACTACAAGATTTAGGCTTTAAAATTGTGTTTTTCCCCCTTACGGGTTTATTGGCAGTAACGCAAACTTTAACAGCTTGCTTAAGTCATATCAAAGAACAGGGAACCACAGCTAATTTGACTGACATAGTGAACTTTCAAGATTTTCAAGCCCTTGTGGGCGTTCCCCAATTTCTGCAAATGGAACAAAAGTTTAAATCCTAAGTCAAATAATTATCATTTCCCGACTATGGCAAGATTAGCTAGGATCAGCATCTTGCCTGCAAGCTCAGAAGATTAGAGTGGAGTAACATTCAAACAACAAAACCCAGCAGTATCGAGGTTTTGTGATTTTTTCCTATATCTGAAATAAAGCGTATTGCCTTATACCCTTATACCCCTATACCCTTACACCCTTTTTACCCACTATCCATTTTCAATTTTCCTTCTAAATTGTGGGTACTCTATTAAATAAGCCTTATTTTTAGGTCTTTCTGCTAAATTTAACTTACCGTGACACTTTCAGAGTACAGCGTCCGTCCATTTTATGTAAGGTATCTATTAAAGTTATAAATTTGACCAAAAACTTCCCTGATAATTCCAGCATGAGCATGAAATAGCGAATATCAATTATGTATCCGAAAAATTTTTTATGCTTTTAAAACTAGCCAAAAAAAATACTATCCTTCGCTGCTTTAGTTATGTATGTATTACTTTAGCCTCTTTAATTGCAGTCCCTAGTACAAATACTAGTGCCTCAACTCAAGTAGCAGGTAATTCTCAAATTCCACAAAAACCTATAGCCATTCCTATTCCAACTCTTAGTACTAACTTGATTTGGCCTACGCAAGGATATATTTCCCAAGGCTTTCGCAAATATCAACATGAAGGAATTGATATTGCCGGCCCATCTGGAACACCCATTTTCGCGGCGGCGACTGGGAAAGTGGTTAAAGCCGGATGGGATGAATGGGGACTAGGTAATGCTATCGAAATTAAACATCCCAATGGTAGCGTCACTGTTTACGGACATAATCGCCGTTTGTTAGCCAGCAAAGGTCAACAAGTGAAACAAGGACAAATCATCGCAGAAATGGGGTCTACAGGTAATAGTACTGCACCACATTTACACTTTGAATATTATCCCAATGGGAAAGTAGCGGTTAACCCAATGACTGTTTTAGCATCTGCTACCGCCAGCAAAATTCCCTCACAACCTGTTGCTAGTAATACTGCTAAAGTTAATCAAGTCAGGCGAGTACGGGAAAATCCCCCAAGCAAACCTGAAAATAATTCTTCCCCTACTCCCTCCATCCCAATCCCCGTAGAACAGCCAGTTTCACCTGCGCAAAACATTCCCATAGCCTTTGCACCAATAGTTACTGATACGGGATGCAGTGGTTTAACGCTGCTTGAAGGTGAGACAACAAACATAGTAGTCCGAGTCTGCAACGAAAATGGGCAATTGTTTTATATTGGTGAGTTGAAACAAAATCCAACCCAACCCGTCAAAATACCAGCTTGGAGTATTGGTAAAGATAGATATCAGGCAGATAATGGTAGTTTCTCTTACGTAGTTAGTCCGGAACAAGTGGAAATTTGGCGTAATGGTAGTCAGATACGTACCGATAGTTTTTATACTTCTAATAAATAAAAACATTCTGGTTAACTATGAGTAAAAAGATGAGTCTTTGCTGATATTTCTTTAAATTTGATCAATGATAAAAAACGTGCCGACAATTGTTTTTATAAATTTTCTTACTTTTTGCTGATACATAAAGGGAAAAGACTTTATGATCAGTAGTATAAAGTACACAAATCTGGTATTTATTCTCATCTTTTAGCTGTTAGTCATAAGGTGTTCACCAATGGAATTTATTGCTTATTCCTCTATGGTCATTGCTAACCAAGAGGCAAATGGTCAGACTGAATATCTCGAATATGAACTACCAAAGTTTGATTTTAGCTGGGGCAAATTGCTCAAGTCTTCCGCTTGGCTGTCTGTAGCTGGCTTGATGGTATTGTTTACAGCCTTAACTCAAGTTAATGGTGCTTTGGCGGCATACGTGCGTACTAACGGCAGTTGTCTAAATGTGCGTACCTCTCCTAGCACCAATGCCAAAGTCGTAGACTGTATCCCTAACGGAACTCAAATCAATTCCACTGGTAACGTCAACGGTTTTGCTCGCCTATCTGGTGACAGATACGTAGCAGCTAGATGGGTGAGTGGAATGTCTGGCGGCCGTCCAACTCAACCCGGCCCTGGTGTTGGTGGAACTGTAACACTGCGCCTTGGTTCTCGTGGACAAGCAGTTTCCGCAGTGCAGAGAGCGATCGGAGTCGAACCCACAGGGTATTATGGTGCAGTAACAGCTCGGCGAGTGCGCGAGTTTCAAGCCAATAATGGCTTACGTGCAGATGGTATCGTCGGCCCAGAAACCCGCAACGCACTGTTTAGAGGGAACCAAAACCAACCACCAATCGGTGGCCCTGTAACACTAAGCTTTGGTTCTCGCGGTTCAGCAGTTTCCGAAGTACAGAGAGCGCTTGGTGTGGAACCCACAGGATATTATGGTACGGTAACAGTCCGCCGAGTGCGTGAGTTTCAAGCCAATAATGGTTTACGTGTAGATGGTGTAGTTGGGCCAGAAACTCGCAGCGCCTTATTAAGAAGTTAATAAAGTTAGCGAAATATTGTTGCCCTTACCCCATAGTTTAGAAGCTGTGGGGTAAGTTTTTACCTAGACGAAGCACTGCTATAGACAAGCACTGAGGGAATTTTAACAATTTTGTCCTGACTGTTCACAAGCACCAATACTTACCCAAGTGCTAGAACCATCTTGCCAATGTTCTTTTTTCCAAAAGAGAAAGCAATTACGTGCTAATAGTTTGTCAAACTAAAGATGATGGCATCGGCGATCGCCGATTGATTGAATTAATACCATTTTCGATGGTTGCGTTGAGTTCTGCTAGATATTGACTCTTCTACGATATATGGAGACACAAATTATCAAACCCCTGATCTGTTCTGCTTTCTGCCTCCTGTTCAATGGCATTTTGATAGGTTGCAACGATGTGGTTGGGCATGATGTCGCCTTGATAACAACGAAACAGGAAATCCCAACTTTATAAAGAAAACTGTTGGGATTACTGGTTTTCTACAAATACCCTTCATCTACAGAGCTATATGTATTAAATAAAGCTCTGCGAGTTTGAGGCCCTACTACACCATCGACAAGCAGGTTATTGTTGGCTTGAAACTCTCGGACTAACTGAACAGTTGTATTTCCGTAATAGCCTGTAGGGTTAATTCCTAAACGTCTTTGCACTTGTGATACAGCACTACCTCTAGAACCATAACTGAGTGTAAAGCGTCCACCCACTCCACCATAGTTTGGGTTGTTTGGACGATTATTGTAATTGTAGGAACCACCTACCCATCTTGCAGCTACATATCTATTTCTAGATAGGCGAACAAAGCCGTTGACTCTACCATTGTTGTTAATTCTTACACCATTGGGAATACAGTCTACAATCCTTGAACCAATGTAAGGACTTACACGCACATTTAGACAACTACCGTTAGTTCTGACATAAGCACCGAATGCTGCTGAAACTTGAGTAATCGCAGTAAAAAATACTATGAAACCAGTTAACGACAACCAAGCTGAAGACTTAAACAGTTTTGGTAAATTTAAGTTAATTTTGGGAAGTTCATAGTCAATATCTGCCTGACCATTTGCCTCTTGGTTGGCAATAAACATAGATGAATAAGCAATAAATTCCATTGATGAACACCTTGATTCAGTAAAAATAGTACAAATACAAAATTGAATAAACTTGCGTCAAACTTGTACTTTTCCAAGAAGATGAAAGATGCCGCTCAATCTTTAAGAGGTAGCAGCGATCATCAATATTTTCTGACTGCGATTTCAGTACTCAAATATTTAAGTACTTGAGCTACTAGTATTCTTCGGTAGTTTGAGAGTCAACCACAAGAGGAAATGAATCAGGCGATCACCTACGGCTAGGCAAAGCCTCTCAAAGAGAAGCCCATCGCTAAAACTGACTCATACCTGTAAATCGGGTGAAACTATCGGCAACCTTAGTGCTACATGAAATAGATTTAATTCGCATATCAAATACTTCAATCCGGCAAGTTCCTTTGGTGTTAGCAACCCGCAGGTTAGTGGTAGATGTAGCGAAACTCTGAACTTGACCTCTTAACACAAAACTATTGGGGTTGCGGGAGTTAGTACCGCGCAGCTGATTGATAGTGCCGATGTAACGTACCTCTGACTTTCTCCCCGATACCAGCCCTACATTATAATTTCGTCCATTAAAGTCTAGAGAAGCATTTGCTTGTTTACCATTGGCAAAGACAGCACCACTTGCTTGCCCTTGACCGGAAAAACTACCTCCATTGGGAACGGCATCAGCAACCTTGATGTATGAAATAAGCCCTAAACTCACTACAACAGTTCCTAAAATGGAACATGTCCAGGTATTCAATGAGCTTTTGATTGATGTATTCATGGTGGCGATCGCCTCCTGACACTTATGCTTTCCGAACAAAGGCAGTCCCGATGATACGAGTTATAATCGAATCTGATTCCTAATAATTTTAATTGTCTAGTACACCTGAACCATAGAGATATTAATTTTATTCACCGCCATCGTTAAAAATCAGGTTGTCGCTACGAATCCAACCAACTGCTCCCGATCTGGGGAACTTAACCCGACACCAATTACGTTCTCTACCACCTCTGTCTCTGTCTTGAACGCATTGTAGGTTTTGGACGCGATCGCCACCTAAACCATATCCTTTACTAGAAGAGTTAATAGTTGGCCTTGAACGCAAAGTAATTCTTCTTGAGCGACTTCCTGTGAGCCTCACCCAATTAGATCTAGCAATTAGATAAGGTTGGCTGGACTGATTGACGGAAGAAGGACTTGAGGATGCGGAAACATCATTAATTCCTTGTACTTGTGGATTAACAATATTTGCTTTAACTGAGAAAGCCGGAGCAATTGACGCTAAAAATAAAACAGTTGCCAAAAGTGAGGTTCTAATTTTCATAGTTTTGTTTCCTAAGCTAATATGATGAACGTTTCACAACTCACTCCATCTCAATTGCATCTATCACTGGAGCTAATTAGGCCGATGCACTACCCACCAGATCGGGGTTGTGCCGTTGCACTGCCCACCCTACAGATACTGAGAATTTTTTAGAGATCAAATCAATCGGATTCCTATATCACTGGAGTTAAGGAAATACAAAAAATATTACTGGTATTATATGATACCGATTTTCGCTTTTGTCACAGATTCGCGCATTGCGCTTACCGATGTTTTAAGAAAGACAAGGAACATAAAGTCTAAATTTCTTCTACAGCATTAAATTTGCCATGTTTCCTTATTTACCTCAAGTGCAGATAAATCAGTTAACTCGCCTGCACTGTTACTAAAAACACTCCCATTATTTAGACTTATTGTAAAACCAGGGCTTAACTATTACTGTGCAAGGATTTGATACTCATGTAATACTAAAATTTTGATACTAATTGCAGATATATTTAAAGGGTTTCTTAATAATAGTGTTGAATTTTATTTTTCTATATTTTATTTGTCTCAGGGCAAAAAGTATCTATTGATTAGATTACGTTGAAAAAATATTACTTAAATCAGTTAAGAGATAAATTAACCAATAAAAGTATCACATACGTCATTTAAGACGAGATTGTGAACATCTGCTTTTTTTAAAACATTCCAAATAGACAGTGATTGCTTTTTGCTATATACTCCTGTTTATTTGCACAGATATACTTATACTTTCTTAAGAATTGTTCTAAGTAGAACGATGTTAAAAAAACTAACTATGTAAAGAAAAGTAAAATAGGCTGAAACCTTCTTCCCTCCTGCCTCCGCCCAATACTAAATATTCACAGCGACCTACTTATTTATTAATGAAAATAGCAATAATTTTGTATTTGTCTATTTCTAGAATCGAACTCTTATGAGAAAATAACAATCAATTATGGTTTTTTTGATATCTACTTAGAAGAGTCAAAACTAAATTTATCTAAGCGCAGAAGATTGATTAACCGTAATAAATACTTAAAGAAATGAGAAGTAAACATCAAATTTCATCTGAATATGGTATTGAGTCCAAAGATTGAATTAAAGTAATGTGCAGATTGATGGGTGAGAAAGGCTAGAGGCTAGAGTGTTGTGCCAAATCCCAAAAATCCTTTATATCGTTGAGCATAAACATGAAAAATAATAAGCAATTTCGCGTCTCTTGGTGCTTAACTAGCAGCATCATTCTGTTGCTGGGGAATTACGCGACAGCCACTACCACTGCGTTAGGAAACCATTCTCATAGCAGGTGAAAATCTGGTGGCGAAATAAAAATCCAGTTTTTCATTAAGTGTCAGCAAGTTTCTGGGCGATGTCTATGAAGAACAAAACGCCATCATATCCCGATAAACAAAAAACAAAGAAACGAACATGAAAAAAAGTAAGCAATTTCGCCTCTCTCCCTGGTTAACTAGCAGCATGGCTCTGTTACTGGGAATTTGCACTACATCCTGTAGCATCGCTGTCAGCGATCAGCCCAAGAGCAAAGCATCTGAACCAGTTTCTCAACAGCAGTTTCCTCTGGGTTTTTCTGTAGAGAAAATGGATACTACTGTAGATCCCAAAAAAGACTTCCATCGATTTGCCGCAGGCAAATGGCTAGATGCTGCCAAGATTCCTCCTGATCAATTGAGTGTCTCCGGGTTTGAACTACGGAGGGTTCAGGTTTCCCAGCAATTAGACCAGATAACACAAGAGGCTGTCGCCCAAAGTACCAAAGCAGCAAAAGGCAGCCCATTGCAACAAGTGGGTGATTTATATACTTCGGGGATGGATGTGAAGCGGTTAGAAAGTTTGCGAGTCTCTCCCATAAAGCCACTATTTGACCGTGTTGGGGCGATCAATTCGTCCCAACAGTTAACAAAAACCCTTGCCCAGCTACAAATAACATTTAGTAATCCAATCATTGTGCAGGTGGGCGTAAGTCCAGATCGGCAAAATAACAAAATCAATACAATTTACCTAGCTGGTAGTAGCCTGAGCTTACCAACTCAAGAGGATTATTTGAGTGCAAACAGAGATGCTATCCGCAAAGCCTATTTGGATTATGTGACAGCCACCTTGACAATTGCTGGAAACTTTCCAGAAGAAGCGATATCCGCAGCCAAAAAGATTTTAGAAATCGAGACTCGCATTGCCAGCAAGCAACTTACCCCTGCCGAGCAGAGAGATCCCAACCGCATATATAAAAAGATGTCTTTTGCCCAGATTCAGGCTTTATTGTCAAATTTAGATATGAAGCTATATTTTCAGGAGTTGAGATTACCTACTAACGGAAATGTCGTTGTTGTCGATGCTGGCTCATTGGTAGAGATCAACAGGATACTGAAAGAATACCCGCTCAATGACATCAAGACTTATTTGCGTTGGGGTTTGTTAAACCAAAACATCGCCTACTTAACCCCGGCATTTGACAAGCCTTTACTTGCCTTGAACAAGGCATATTATGGCAAAGAATTTGAATTTGAGCCGCGTAACAAACGTGTGATTGATATCGTCTCCGAAAAATATGGTCATCCCTTGTCTCAACTCTATGTCAAGAAATATTTTTCTCCCGAAGCCAAAAAACAGGTAGAGGGAATAATCCAGCAGATTAAAACTTTGTTCAGAGCGCGGCTGGCAGCAAATAAATGGCTAACTGATGCTACCCGCAAGTCAGCACTGGAGAAAATAGACCGAATGGTAATCAAAGTAGGGTATCCAGAGAAATGGATCGATTATTCCAGTGTTGATATTCGCCGAGATGACTTTTTTGGTAACGTGATCCGAACCAATGAATTTCTCAATCGCCGCGATCTGTCCCAGTTTGGTAAACCCGTTACCCGCGATGAATTTTCCGTTCCGAGATACACATTACCTATTGTTATTAATGCAGGTTACAATCCTGGCATCAACGGAATTGAGATTCCTGCGGCTTTCCTACAACAACCATTTTTCGATCCCAAAGCCGATGCAGCCGTGAACTTTTGTACGATGGGAGCTGTGATTGGACATGAAATTACTCACGGCTTTGACAGTCAAGGGCGGCTCTACAATGCTCAAGGTAATCTGCAAAATTGGTGGACTGAAGAAGATGCGGGCAAATTCGTAGCCCAGGCTGACAAACTGGTGAAGCAGGCTGATGCTTTTGAAGTGCTACCGGGAGTGAGATTGAACGGAAAGCTGACGGTCGGGGAAAATCTGGCTGATGTTGGTGGTGTCAGCCTAGCTTATCAAGCACTAGAGCAGTATTTGCAGAAAAATCCCCAAGCCAATCAAAAGATTAATGGCTATACACCCCAACAGCGTTGCTTTATTGCTTGGTCGCAGTTATGGGCTACGAAAGAAAATGAAGGCGCTCTCCGCCAAAATACAGCAACCGATGGGCATCCAGTCGGTGCTTATCGAGGCATTGCTCCTTTCCAACATGAGGATGGATTTTTCAAAGCCTTTGACATCAAACCGGGCGATCCCTTGTGGCGCGATGAGAAAGACCGCGTGAAGATTTGGTAGGGAATCTGAGATCCATAGAACTAAAAAGCAGATTAAGCAAGTACTGGAGCGGGCGATCGCCAATCTGCCCCATCCCGTTAATTCCTGAGCAAATCCCTTTTTTCCACAGAACAGCCTTATTAACCGTTGATTAGGAGTCTTGACTATGCAAATTGAATTGATGTACCAGCACGCCTACACCCTGGGGCGCATACGCCTAGCAAAGGGAGAGCAGGTGCGGGTAGAGGCCGCCTCGATGGTGGGCATGTCTGACGGCGTTACCCTAGAGACCAAGGCTATGGGGGGCTTTATGCAATCGTTGAAGCGATCGCTCCTCGGTGGCGAAAGCTTTTTCCAAAATATCTACACGGCTCCGAGCCAGGGGGGTGAGGTGCTGGTGGCTCCCTCCCTCCCTGGCGACCTAACAATTCTCGACATCACCGAGCCGATGCTGGTGCAGTCGGGGGCCTACGTGGCATCCGCCATAGGGGTTGAGATTGACTCAAAGTGGGGCGGCTCGAAGTCATTCTTTGGTACGGGTGGGGGGCTGTTTATGCTGCGCGCCCAGGGGATGGGGCAAATAGTGGTGTCCTCCTACGGGGCAATTCACGAAATTACCCTGGCGGCGGGGCAGTCCTTCACCATTGATACCGGACACCTAGTGGCGCTACCCGAATCGATGCCCTTTCAGACCCGCGCCATTGGCGGCATGAAGACCTTTCTGTTTAGCGGTGAGGGGTTCGTGGTCGATCTGACGGGGCCAGGCAAGTTTTTGATTCAGACGCGATCGCAGGATCAGTTTCTCTCTTGGTTGATTCCTAAGCTGCCCAAGTCCATCAGCAGCAGCAGTAGTAGCTGATGTTCTAGCGATGATTTTTTGGGCGTAAGCGAATGGCACTAACTGACATCTTGCACCTTCTCAATAAGCAGGTGGTGGGCAATGCCCACCCTACGAAATCATAAGGGTTTAGGGCTTCGATTTTCGCAATAAACTAATGGTGCAAGATATAAGCTAAGAAAAGCTCTAACGCTTATCAATTAAGCAGTCTGCAATTGTTTACGTAATTCTTGCCGGGGCTTGGTCAATCTGGGATAAGCTTTGGGGCGGCGTTTAGTGACTCGTGGTTCGCTGCGTGCAGGACGATCGGGAACAACCTTGTGAACAATAATTTTCAGCAAACTACGATAAAGGTGAAGGCGTTTTTTAGAGTTAGCAATCTTAAATTTGATTTTGTGATTAGATAATATTGGATGGTTCTTAATATAAGTAAATTGCTCCTGTTTCTTGTATGTCTAAAGCACGATGACTTTCATTTGGATTGTCAGCTTCTTCAACAGTAACCTCAAGAATTTGATTTTTTAATTTAACATTGTATTGCAGAAAATAATTAGCACTGCCTGCAATATTGTAATCAGGATAGATAACTAACTGTAGAGGATATTTAATATTTCGCAGAGTTACTTGCTGTTTTGGTTTAATTAAAGGCTGTTTCGCTTTTGCATCGGTTATCCCATAATCTATAGAAAAACCTGCTTTATTAATTATCAGAATACTTATAGGAGTTTTACTATTCAATCTTGCCACTGGTTGCCAAAACCCACTTTTATATGTATTCGCTGGTGGCTCTTGCGCTGTAACAGTTAAGCTATTTAAACTAGCGGTAGCAATAAGCAAGGAAGAAATAATTACAGATTTAAACATATGTAGAAACAATTCCTTAAGCTTAAGAAGAACTGGTAAATATCATACCTTTATAACGGTATATAGTTTTAACTTTTATACAAATTTCAATAAAAAATAGGAAAGCAGTTAATGTTATAAATTTAATATCACATTTATTAAAAAATTCTGGTTTGTAAATGTCTTGATTGTAGGTTTGAGCGATTAGTATTGCAGGTCGCTACAATTATTTCGCTACAAGCTCAAGATTAGAGGATTTCCGCTCTTCTCTAGTAAGTAATCCATTGTGGTCTGCCAATCTGGATATTGTTTGCTTCAAAGGCTAGGCGCACTCGTAGACGGAACTCTCGCCCAACATTCCATTGTTCCATCGGTGCCGTTTTAATCCAAACGCGCACTAGCATACCCGCGTGGGAGAGGTCATCAATGCCCAGGACTTCGGGCAATTCTGGCAGGCGATCGCGCCATTCCACTTCGCTATACAATTGCTGGGATACTTGCCTGAGAATCTCTAAAACCTGCTTCGGGTCGTTTTCATAGGCTACCACAATAGAAAAGTCTACCCGCGACCAAAGGCGGGTTAAGTTGTTGACATCAGTGATATTGCTATTAGGAATGGTAATTAACTTACCTTCGCTATTGCGTAGTTGAGTCACGCGTAGGTTGAGATTTTCCACCAGTCCGCTTTTATTCCCGATCTCAATTACATCTCCCACAGCAAATTGATCCTCCATCAAAATTAAGCAGCCATTGACCAAATCTTTCATCAAATTTTGGGAACCAAGGGAAATTGCAATACCGATGACAGCGCCCCCTGCCAAAATTGAACTAGTGGGTACATTAAAAATGTCTAGAGTCCGCAAGATACCGAAGGTAATGAAAACAAAGGTGATTAATCCTTTTAACGCCCCAGAAACTGTTGCAGATCGCAGAGTAATCCGTTGAGTTTCACTCAAAGGGAGAGAGGGATAGGTTGTCCAGACATCGATGATATAGTCAATTAAGCTTTTGCCAAGACGAATGACAATACTAGTGAAAAACCAAATAATCAGCAGCGCGAGGGGACGGGCTAAAGCTTCACTCCACCATCTCATCAGGTAGGGGACGCGAGACATGATGACCAGAATGCCGATGTACCATCCGAGAATAAACGCCCAAAACAGTAGCAAGGTGAGAAAAGAATAGATCCCCAGTTGGCGCTGGAGAGTGAACTGTCGCTGGATGATTTCTAGAAATTGCGATCGCCCATCGGCGATGGTGTGTGCCTCTGATTCGCTGGTGTCGATTGCCTGAATATTGGCCGATGTTTCTGCCTGAGAGCGTTTGACCGCAGCCTCTTTTGCCTCAGCTATATGCTCTTGATAACGAGCTTGCAATACCGTCTGTTTGCGAATTAGAGTTCGCCGCAAGAACCATAACACAACACTGCCTAACACCAAGCCGATGCTGATTTGTAGTGCCTGCCCAACCCGTTGAGACAATACCTGAGGTGAGAAGAGTTGCTCGATGCGTTCCACTTCTGCTTGTAATATTTTTTGCCACTCTTGGGCCAATTCCTCCAGTGTTTTACCATAGTAGTCAGCATCTGGCTCTGTCACTGTCACCAGCCTTAAAGAACGGGACTTTTGATCGTCATTAAGCTGGAGGATTAGGCGGTTATTCAGGGTGGCAACAGAAATTATGGCAGTTTGTTTGGCTTTGTTGGTTCTATCGAGCGCTCGCATCAGCCGTTGCGTAATTTCTTCAGCACGTACTTCCACAGGCAGACTTCCCTCTGGCGGTTGGTCGCGATTAAAAATAGTGGGAGAGACAACCTTAAATAAAAGGTTTTTGTCTAGTGGTGAATTCACATTGGCAATTTCATATTCACCGAGACGGGTAACGCCTTTAGGCGGTTTGTACGGATCGTTAGAAGCGGGGGTGGGTGATGAGGACAGTTGACTGTGGGCGATCGCACTCCAACCAAGTACTATTGCGATCGTCATCACGCTGACTAGCACAAACCGAATTATTGAATGGAGGAAGCGATTAGACAGGAACATAATCTCTGGTAAAGTGATTGGCCAACTCGATCTTGAAGCCATGCTCTACTGTATCAGGCACTCTTGATCGCCTCGGCATTTCGGCTGTAATCTACTTTAATCGACCTAACTGTGCGGCACCACGCACCCTCGCAATCTCCGCACGCGCGGCTTTGGCTGCCGGACTATCGAGACTGTCCGTAGATGCAATTGCCTCTGCAAGATCGATTGCCGCATCAAGTATGAACCCAGTGCGTTTTGCTGCGTCAGTCCCGCATGAGGACTTGATCTCTCTCAGGTAAGCTCGCCGATTTCTCGGTCGGTTGGAAATCGCATCCAGTTCGGCTTCTGTCACGATTCCGTTTGCAACATCCTCAGCCAGCAGGACGCGGACAAACTTGCGTTGACGCTGCTCGGAGAAGCGCCAAGCAAGCAAAATCGCAACCGTTCCAATGACGATGCCGATAAGCCCGAAGCCGATAAACCCCATAATGGCATCCCAACAGCTATGAGCCAGACAAGCCAACAGAAAGAAACCTACCAAAACCGCGAGCCGATGTCCGAACGAGCGATTTTTCGCTTCGAGGAAGTAGCCAAACCCCGTACCCGCAACCGCCGTGTAGAGCGAGTGACTCCAGAAACCGGCCGCTGTACGTGCTACCAATACCTGGAACGCATCAGCAACCTGCTGCGATCCGAAGCTTGCGTCGGCGGCGCCCACAATGTAAGACACGTCTTCAAAGACCTGAAAGCCAAGACCCACAAACGCACCAAGCAGAAATCCGTCGTAGGCGTTGCGGACATGGTTGCGTGCTAGTAAAGAGAGCATGACCAGCCCGACGAATTTGGAGCTTTCTTCCACGATGGGTGCGGTGAGGGCCGGACTCCAATGGTTATAAAAGTCGAAGCTGGTCAGCTTCGCAAATAGGGATAGGATTGCACCATTGCCAGGGAGCGCCATAACCCACGGCGCTACTAGTCCGCCCCAGAGAAAGCCGAGCAGCGCGAGCTTGGCTGGCTCACGTTCATAGCGATCTTTGTGCGTGAGAAACCAGATCCAAGGCAGGCAATACAGTGCCTCAGAGGAGAGGGCAATAAACAAAGCGCTGGGATAGATGGCGCTGGCGAACAAAAGTCCGCAGAAGACGTAAATGCCTTTGAGTACGAGCAACCAATACAGGTAGCACGCCGGGTTATGCGGCTGAAAAAATCGGACGGAATTGCTCCAGCCTGAACGATCGATGGCAGCCTTGCGGATTGTGTCCTCACTCTTGGAAGTGCTAGTCACGAATCGCCCTCCTTTGGTTTAAATGTAATGCTCTGAATCATGTCAGCGATCGGTTGCTCCAGTTGTGTGGAGGTAGCGGCCGGGCCCTTGACAATCACTTCGACTGCCTGACCCTTGCCATCAACGTATGCGAGCAGTAGACCAGTATAGTCGGGGCCATTAATTCTCTTAGCTACTCCGGCAACCTTTTGCAGTGTTGTAACAGGAACTAATTTACCCTCGACAATAAATTCATTCTGGTCTTTCACGATCTGGTTGAGGAGTTCCTCGGCGGTTCCCTTCCAGACACCGCTCTTGACGCTAAACGTGACGCCATCTTTGGAGACCACTGCGTTTGATGAACTCCCGACCGGGAATGGGGTCTTAGTTATCACCCAGCCTTGGGTTGGCGTAAAACTTACAGGGCCGACATTATAAACTGTCCCTGCTAAAACCTCCTTGTTATGAACAGCCTCGTTGATGGCTGGCATGACTCCCGACCATAAAAACACCACAAGATAAACGCTCACCGTCGGCCAAATGAGCCGGCGATCGAGTCCAAGCAGTCGATATTCAACCGGTACGGGGGCTTCGTGTCTTAGGGGGGACATACAATTTTCCTTTTTGCGAGGCTAGACAGACGTGAAGCTGATGAGGGTGATTTGTGTTTTGCCGTGTCTCAAAAGATGGTCGTTGGTAGCCGCCGGACTATATGGTGTTTAGACTGTTGCACTTCCAGCGAACGAGAAAACTGTTAAAAGCGATGCGATAAACGCATTGCTCCTGTGCCGCTTTTCCAGCTTTTGTTTAGTAGACTGCTCGCAAAAATAGGGGAAAGGGCTGAAATTTCCCCTTATCCTTTAACCTTTGACCTTTCTCCAACACCTTGGCATTTGTTACTTTTGCAAGATGTCTAGTATTGAAAAGCAACCATTACAAGATACCGACTGAAAGTTCAAAAGGAACCGTTCGATTTCTGTCCTTACTGTCACCCTTTAGATACACACGAACTGTATAGTTACCACTCTGTGACAAACGAACGTTTCCGTCGTTACCCGATATTGAGCTGTTATAAATTGCCCGATCTGTGCTGCCTGGTGGGAGAATGTTGAAGTATGCTGATCCTTTGGTAATCAACGAAACCGACATCCTCTGCCCTGCCCGCGCATTCAGAACATAGTCGTGGTAGTGGTTGCCCGTGATCGAAGACCGCATAAAAGTGTTATCGTTGCCAGAGGAAAACCGTACTGTCGTATGAGCCTGAGCTAACGACGGTGCAGTGAAGCTAAATGTGAGCGATGTGGTGATAACCGAGGCGGCTAAAACACTACGAATAAGAGTCAAGGCAGAGTTTTCCATGTGATAGTTTCTCCAGTGCAAGCAATTCATTGTTTATTGTTCTAATTAATCAGCAAACCGTTCAGCTTAATTAAATTACCTGAAGCAAAAGTATTAATCTTCAAATTTGAAGATTGGTACTATGTTGTTGATGGTATTCAAATCTATCTAAATCTATGTTGATTTTTGTTTTATCGTTCTACCTTTAGTATTTATTTGGACTTACTTCGATTTTTCGCCTATTAGCTAGTGTCGAAGAGAGCAATGCGATCGCGTCTGCACCAACACGAAATCTTTACGCCACCGATGGAGCGAGTTTTCAACTGCGAAGATATGGGTTTTGTTTTTGTCTTGACGAAACCCAACAATACAGCAAACTAGAAACGAGTTCTGCTGCCGCCCCAATCGCCTGATTCGCAGTCGCCCCGAAACTTTTCAATCCCATCTATGGCAATCCTGCCGCTACGCCGGTCGATATTGACTCGCGGTTTATTTAGCGCGTTCATCCGGTATTTTCCCGTAATGCGATCGGGCGAAACCTGAAGGTCGTCGAGCGTCCACCATCCATTATTACCGCCTGAATTGATTGGCGCGATGAGCTTTCCAGTCAGATGGATTTTTCCCTGTGTATCACGAATTTCGACCTGAACTTCGGAATCGAAGTCGCTAGTCGTTGACTCTATGCGATTACTCAGTTCGTAGCGATGGCGGCGGTCATCCCATTCATATCCATAGCGATTTGCGACAGACGGTTTGCGACCTTCACCATAGCAGATCAGCGTCAGACTTTGGCGCGACGAGCTGCCATTGTGATTGTCAGATGTGCGCTGTTCTTGCAGGTAGCTATTGATCGCTGCCTGGGCTTTACGAATTTCTGTTGAATTACAGGATCGACCTTGTTGAAGGATCTCTCCTTGAGGGTTAAAAAGGACAGTACAGCCACTTCCCGATCTCATACCAGTCACACTTAGATTACCGTTGTCTAAAGTGTCAATCACTGCTTGAGCGTTAACAGGATGAGTGACTGTCAGAGTTAATAAACCCAGAAAAGTAGGGGCTAATATTCGCAAGCTTTTCATTAGTTGCATAGAGCCTACATGAATTTGTTTGGAAACTTTACCATAGATAATTTCGCCAGTGTCAATCGGTTTAGACACAACAACGCGATTAGATTATCTGTCGCAGTGATGCCAATCAACGTAAAAGATGTTTTGATAGCGGCCATTTGAGGTAACGATTTCTACGCACTTACCTGAGTTGCCTTCAACCCAGAATGAAGCAACAGAAGTATTTGACACTCTTTCGTTACGGCGATAGGTATATCCCCTCTGCCGCACTTCACGTTCTGCTTGACCAGCCCTCGCTCCTACTAGGTCTGACAAAGGTCGGGAAGACGAATTGCCTGTATTTTGAGGACGTTTCCTATCTCCGCGATCGCAATCTGCTGTAGTTCCGGTATCAACCAGAGAGACGTAGCGACCTTGTTCTGTCCTCACACTAATGCACCGACCTGTTCTAGTTTGAGTCCAATAGCTATAAGTAGAATCATCAGATTTCTCAGCCCAGCGAAACCTATAGCCCCGTTGTTGGAGTATGGCTTCTCCATCTCGTCCGCGAACATTCACTAAATCTTGAATTCCGCGAACGGGATCTCCAGCATTTTGAGCCTGGGCATTGAGGGCGAGCGTGATGATTAGGGAACTCACGATGATCGGAATTAAACGGTTTATTCTCATGTTGTTTTCTCAAGAGTGCAAATAATCTTAGGAATCATTACAAATTGGATTGCTTTAACCTAAAGCGCCCCTTCATTGGTATCAGAGAAGAAGTAGTTGTAAAACTCAGTCCCCGTCTTTTTATTAATCACCACAACCTGCTTAGTACCTCGGTTATAGATGACGCGCACCTGCTCGTTTTCGCCAATGAATGTATTGCCAGATGTCCGCTCCAGATAGCCGTGGAAGAGAAATTCGCCCTCCGTGATTTGGATAACGATTGTATTTTTGTCCAGTACTGTCATGTAGGTGACAGGTTCAGAAGATTGGGAAATGATCATAGAAACAGGTTCAAAGCTTTGAGCTTGGGCAGAGCTAAACAGCCCCTCCATGCTCCAGAAAAGATTACCAGCAGTAATAAAACAAAGAGCAACGAATTTTTTATTGATACTTTTCATGGCGATTATTCAAAGGGGATTTAAAAGCTTCATACAAAAACAAGCAAATTAAGTAAAAAACATTATGATTTTGCCTTCGATTTAATAGATAAAATGAAAGCACAAAAAATTTTAACTAGGAATAGTGATTATAGATGAATGGGAAATTTTTAAGCTGATTTGCAGAAGTATTTGACCTAGAAAGCATTGAAAAACTAACATATTTTCTAAACTTTAATTCTTGACATAAATGATATTTATTAAACAGAATGAATTCTGTTTGACTGGCATATGAATAATCGGCATTTTTGCACCTTTCTTGTATGTCCAAAGCACAATGGCTTTCATTTGCGTTGTCAGCTTCTTCGACAGTAACCTCGACAAATCAAACTCTTAATTTAACAGCATATTGTAGGAAATAATTGGCACTGCACTTAAATCTTTCATATTTTCTTATTTACTTCAAGCGCAGATAAATCAGTTAACCTAATTTGCCCGTAAATTAGCTGAAAACACTCGTGTATAGTCTGTAGTTTTGACAATGGAATGGTTGAGCAAAGGTGTACTCATTTATAAATTTTGTATTTTTATATACATATATTGAATACTCGCTTACGTATACATCTAAAGATTTTTTAATACTGTTTTATTTTGCCACGACTGAAAAATCAATTAAGATTTTTGCAGTTCAAAAACCTCACTTACATCAGTTAAGGGGTAGTATATATCTGTTAATATCTAGATTAGAGCAATTAAAACATCAGATACATCATGTAAGTCTAAAAGAACGCTTTTAATCAAAATCAATATGGAAACAACTGAAAAATTTCATTTAGAGATGAAAGCAGACAAAAATAAATCACTGCGAAAAAGAGGAGCAGTTCTGACTGCTGTTGGGTTGAAGAGATTGCAAACTGCAATTTTAGAAGAAGAGAGACAAAAAAGAGGAAGTAAACGTTTTACCCAAGTAGAATTAAGTGAGCGTATTGGAATTTCTACCTCTAGTTTAAGCCGTTTATGGTCTTTGAATTCGAGGATAGATCCGCGTACCTTGCGAAGCTGCTTTAGTGCTTTTGATTTAGTGTTGCATGAAGATGACTATACCCTCTATGATACCAATGACATTGATTTTCACCAGGAATATTCCCAAGAACAACGACAACTGATAGATCGAGATTTATCTGAAAATTCAGCTAATGCAGATTTATTACCAGAAAGTGAATTGTTGGGGAAACAACAAACAATCACACCAAATACTGCACCATCTCAAATTGTTTCCGTCTTTCTCGGTGAAGAGAAAATTAAGAGTGAAATGACACTCAATAAACAGAGAAATTACAATGATGTAACAAAAATTAGTGAATATATAAAATATCCCTGCGCTCCTTTATCTTTAGATTCTAAATTGTATATTTCTCGTCCTCCATTAGAAGAATTAGCATATCAAGAAATCACGCAACCGGGATGTGTCATTCGCATTCAAGGTTGTCGAGGCATAGGTAAAACTTCTCTAATGTTAAGGATTGTAGCTCATACCAGAATGTTAGGGTATGAAACTGCAAAAATCAATATCGCTCAAGTTGATATTGATGTTTTGCGAAAACCTCAATTATTCATGCAATGGTTAGCTGCTAGTATTGCTCGTCAATTAGGCAGGGAATTTAATGTCGATAAACATTGGGATGAAGAAATAGGTAGTAAACTCAGATGCACTCTTTATCTAAGAGAATGTCTGCTTGCACCTTTAGAAAAACCTTTACTATTAGTATTAGACGAAGTTCAGCATATTTTTGAATATCCCGATCTAGCCAACGAATTTCTCCCTCTTTTACGTTCGTGGCAAGAAGAAGCGCAACAAGATGAAGTATGGACAAAGCTGCGTTTGGTGATTGTTTATTCAACAGATGTTTATCTTTCTATTGAAATTAATCAATCTCCTTTTAACATTGGGCTACCATTGAAATTATCAGAATTTACTTCTGAGCAAGTAATTGAGTTAGCAAACCGCTATGGAATTGATTGGCAACAAAACAAGCAAGTGCAGCAATTAATGGAATTAATCGGGGGACATCCAGCATTACTAAATATTACTCTTTATCACCTGCTGTATCATAACTTAACCTTAAAAGAAATTTTGCAAACAGCAATCACAGAAGTAGGAATCTATCGTCAACATTTACAAAATTTATTAAATAAATTACAAAAAAATACCCAATTATTAGATACTATAAAAATCTTTTTAACAAAAGATAAAAATATCGATTTAGATATGTTAACTGCCTACCAATTAGAAAATATGGGGTTAATTCAAGTGCAACAACAAAAATGGGTAATTAGTCGCCAATTATATCGAGACTTCTTTAAAAAATATCTGATGTCGTAATTAAACAAAGTTCAGCAAATTATGATTTGCTATTATGAACAAAAGCATTTATAAAGTTGGTGGTTGTCTGAATGCTAATGCTGCTAACTATGTTAATAGACAAGCAGATATTGAGCTTTATACAGCCCTGAAAGCAGGGGAATTTTGCTATGTATTCAACTGTCGTCAAATAGGCAAATCTTCACTACTGGTACATACCAAGCAACGATTACAAAATGAAGGCTTTAGTTGTGCTTACATTGATATTACGCAGATACGCAGCCAAGAACTCACCCAAACACAATTTTATAAAGGGATAATTGTCCGCTTGCTGCATAGTTTTGGATTAGCTAAGAAAATCGATTTTGCAGCGTGGTGGCAAGAACAAACTGAGTTTTCACTCATTCAACGCTTGGGGAATTTTATCGAAGAGATTTTGTTAGTCAATCTGAGTAACAATCGGATTTTGATTTTCATTGATGAAATTGATAGTTTGCTGCAATTAAGCTTTGGCATAGATGATTTCTATGCGTGGATTCGGGCTTGTTATCAACAAAGAGTCCATAATCCTGAATACGAACGACTGGGTTTTGCTTTATTTGGGGTTGCAACTCCCTCTGATTTAATTCAAAATAAACTCAAAACACCTTTTAATATTGGTGTTGCTATTAATTTAGAAGGGTTTACATTAGCAGAGGCTCAACCTTTGGTAGTGGGATTAGAGCAAGTTGTGAACAATCCCCAAAGGGTATTTAAAGAAATTATTGCTTGGACTAATGGACAGCCATTTTTAACGCAAAAATTATGTCAGTTGGTGGTAATAACCAAGCAAAAGCATCACAGCCAAGGGATGAATCTAGAAAGTAGCAACGGCAAAACTAGCCCACCTTTGGAGATTACACCAGGTAAGGAAGCAGATTGGGTAGAGAGTGTAGTGCGATCGCAAATCATTAACAATTGGGAATCTCAAGACGAACCAGAGCATTTACGCACAATTCGCAATCGCCTGCTTTACAATACTCAACGCATTAGTAGATTACTGGGTATCTATCAGCAACTTTTACAAGCTATTCCTGTAGCAGCCGACGACAGTCGAGAACAGATAGAACTGCTGCTTTCTGGTTTGGTAGTTAAATATCAAGGATATCTGCAAATCCGCAATCGCATATATCAAGACGTTTTTAATCGGGAATGGGTAGAAGCACAATTAAATCAACTATGTCCCTACTATGAAACAGTATCAGCTTGGATTGCTTCTCAAAAACAGGATACATCCCGGCTTTTACGGGGACAAGCTCTAATTGATGCCCAAAAGTGGGCGCAAAACAAAAGCCTCAGCGATTTAGATTACCAATTTCTTGCCGCCAGTCAGGATGCAGAACAGCAAGAAATCCGGCGGCAATTTGCGGCGCAGCAAGAAAGCGAAAGGTTCTTTCGGCAACTAGCAGAAGCAATGCCCCAGATGGTATGGATTGTAGAGCCAGATGGTAGACTATCTTATACCAACCAGCACTTAAGTACCTTTTTGGGGCGATCGCATTCAAAGGTGACGGACTGGAAAAGCCTAGATTTGGTTCATCCTGAAGATCGCCCCAATAGCCTTGTCGCTTGGAAACATTCCCTAGAAACTAACTCACCTTATGAAGTGCAACTGAGAATACAAGATGTCGCGGGAAACTATCGCTGGTTTCTCAATCGGGCGATTCCGATCAAGGATGGAAGCGGACAGGTAATCAAGTGGTTTGGCACCAGCACCGACTTAGATGATTTGAAACGACAAGAAGAATTCCGGCGACTGCAAGAAGTTGAAAAGCGACTGCAACAAGAAAAACGTGCCAGTCGCTTGCAAAAGTGGTTACTGGGGACTGTTAGTATTGCCTTTGTTATCGCCAGTTCTCTAGGAATGTATGCCTTTGCTCAAAGACATCAAGCCACTCTCCGAGAAATTGAAGCGATCGCTAACGTTTCGGAAGCTCAGTTTGCCTCTGGGAATCGATTAGATGCTTTAGTCAGTGCCATCAAAGCCCAGACTCGATTGAGCAAATTGTCGGATGTGCCTGCTGAGTTACTTACCAAAGTAGATCGAGAATTGCGCCGTGCCACCTTTCAAGTCATTGAACGCAACCGCCTAAACGGTAAACAGGGAAAAGTGCGGAGTATTGCCATCACTGCCGACGGACAGACAATCGCTGCTGCTCACCAACGCGGTAAGATTACTCTGTGGAAAAGCGATGGCACATTGGTAAAAGTATTTAGCGGTCACAAAGGAGAAGTCTTTGATGTCACCTTTACTCCCAAAGGCGATAAACTAATTTCGGCTGGGCAAGATGGCACTGTGCGACTGTGGAAGTTGGACGGTACACTGGTTAAAATACTCAACGGACATCAAGATTCGGTGCGATCGCTAGCCGTCAGCCCTAACGGACAATGGATTGCCTCGGCTAGTAACGACAAGACAGTAAAACTTTGGCGCATCGACGGCAGCTTGATTCGTACTTTTAAGGGTCACAGCGATGCAGTTTCAAAGGTGGCATTTAGTCCTGTTGATGCTAACATCCTAGCCTCGGTCAGTGATGATAATACTCTCATCCTCTGGAATCTAGAGGGTAAGAAAATTCGGACACTGAATAATCCCATCGTATCCAAAAAAGGCAAAAACCGTTTGATGAGCGTCACCTTCAGCCCTGACGGACAAACTCTGGTAGCTGGAGACTGGATTGGTAATGTTATCTGGTGGACTGCCACTGGCACTTTATTGGAAACTGCCACAGAACACGACAGCAGCGTGGTGACTCTCGCCTTTAGCCCCGATGGACAAACCCTCGCTTCAGCTGGTTGGGATAACACAATTAAGTTTTGGAACAGTGATCGAACTGTCAATCAAACTTTGTATGCCCATATTAACGGTACATGGAAAGTAGCTTTCAGTGCTGATGGTCGTCGTTTGATTTCCGGTGGCGAAGATGACTTGGTGCGGCTGTGGCAACTGCAAAGCGAGATTCTCACAGTATTGCGGGGTCATCGTGCCTCTGTTTGGCACACGCCCATTAGCCCTGATGGGCAAACAATCGTTTCCTCTAGTGCTGACGGCACCATTAAGCTGTGGAATCGAGCCGGACAACTGCTCAACACCTTAACCCCGCCACCAGGACAGGTTTGGTCGGTGGATATCAGCCCAGACGGGAAGGACATCGCCGCAGGTAGCGATGATGGTTCCTTGACTTTATGGACGATGCAGGGAAAACCCTTAAAAACCATCTCAGCCCATAACGCAACAGTGCGGGATGTGATGTTTAGTCCCGACGGGCTAGAAATAGCTTCCATCAGTTGGGACGGCACAGCCAAACTCTGGAAGCGGGATGGCACTTTCATCCAAACCCTGAGTGAGTCCCTACCTAAAAACCGCGATCGCCTCAATGCTGGAGCATTTAGCCCCGATAACCAATGGTTAGCGATCGGGGGTCGAGATACGTTGCTTCGCCTCTGGCATCGGGATGCAAACGGGAAGTTTCCATCTCAGCCGCAATTTACCCTGAAAAGTCATAACGAGACTATTTGGGATGTCGCCTTTAGTCCTGATGGAAAGTTTGTTGCTACAGCCAGTGAGGACACAACAATTAAGCTGTGGTCGTTAGAAGGTAAATTAATTCGCACCGTTCCCGCCCACACAGATCGGGTAAATGGTATCACCTTCATTCCCCCCCATTCTGGACTCCCCGACAACTGGGGTACTGTCTTGGCCTCTGCTGGTTGGGATAATAAAGTAAAACTGTGGTCGCTAGATGGCATCCTCCGCGCTACTCTGGAAGGACATGAAGACCGAGCATTAAATGTTGCGTTTTATCCTGCTACTAAAATTAGAGGCGCACTATTAGCATCTGCTGGATTGGATGATGTAGTGATTCTCTGGCAACTTAATCGGGTTTTAGATAGTAAGCAGGTATTACACTCTGGTTGTATATGGATAAAAGATTATTTGCAATTGCATCCAGATTTAGGAGATTATCAGTCTCTTTGTCCGGTGGAAAAACATTGAACCAATTTGAGTATTTCTCAGTTGGGTGAATCTTTTTTAACTTGGGTGTTGAGATACTAAAAGAATTTTTAAGAGCTAATGAATTATCAGTAGACAGCCAGATTGATTGTCAAGAAGAAGACACACCATTGCAGCATCCTTTTTACTGGGGAGCCTGGATTTGTCAAGGAAATATAGAGCCACTAACAGTTAGAGCAGTTTTTTCCCCAAATTCGATACGTAGCCTCGTTTAATAAGAATGAGTTGGCGATCGCTAATTTTCGGTATGATAGCTCTATAAGTTGTCACCCGTGCATTATTCAAATCCTCCTTATGATTGCAGCCAAAACACCCACTAGAAGACACTGGGAACTGTTTGAAGTTTACAAAGCTGAGGTTGCTATCAAAATGGAGCCTGAAGAGTTCCTAAAACATTGGGCTGTCAACTACGAAGAACTTGCCGAATTATGTGGTCGTTCTAAAAGCACGGTAGCTCATTGGTTTTCTCAAGGTGAGCATCGTAGGGAACCCTCAGAATCTGACAAACGCCGACTAGCAGAAATTCATGCTTTGTGGACTCAATTTGAAAATGAACCTGCCCACCTCAGAGAAATATGGGCGAGAAAACGACGGCGCAAACATAACACAAACTTTAATGATTAGTTGTCACTGGTGCATTATTAAGTTGTCATGGTGACAACATGGGTTTTATTGTGTGTCATAGCTATTCCCACCTCACATAGGTGAATTATGATTACTCAAAGCTTTTTATCTAACGTCGAAGAATCAAATGCAGCAACCAATAGTCCAAGCGAGTTTCAGACTGTGCAAGGTAAAGAACCACTTAAACATCTGTTGATTGGTTCTTCTAAAGCCGTTACTAGCACAATTCACTACTTGCAGGTTATTGGCTATGCAAATGTTGGGGATTGGAGTCCTTTACTACCTAGCTCTAATCCTGGTGAAGTTATGAGTATTTTGAATAGACCTATTGCAGTGCAATAAGCACAGTTACTTCGTGTAACTAAAAATTGACCCCCTAGAGGGGTCAATTTTTTAGCTAAATTTTTGTTTGCTTTGTGTGCGATCGCAGTAAAGATAAACTCTAAAGTATTACTGCGATCCAATAAAGTCCATGAGTTATTTTATGGTTAAGGTTGGAAAGGCAACAAATCCTGTAACTCTACAAAATTTAGTTGTTCCAGTTGCACAAGTCGTTGGTCAACAAGTTCCATAAATTGCTGAAAATGTGGACAACCATAACATACCTTGTCATGACCAGGAACAGTACACTGACAGATGTGATTGGCAATAATTTCCTTGAAGTAATAGTTGCATCGAATACAATAGCAAACACGCTTTTCCTGGCTCTGGTGGGGAGTTAGAAATCCTGGAGAGTGGCATTTAGGACAGTTAGGTTTACTTAAATCTTTAGGCTGCCACTCCTTCAAAACCAGTTGTGAAGCAACTTGAAACCTCAACTGTTTCAGCCGCAGAAGTTCAATCGCATTCATGTTAATTCTCCAGTTTTACAGCAGGAGTGTTTTTAAACACAATGGATTCAACTTGACCATCACGAATAAAAATCCTGTTTACGATGCGGCGGTATATCTGAACCTTCTCATTATTAGACAGAGTTCTCCAAACACCCAAGTTGTTTCCTATTAGAATAATTTCCTCAACAGTCTTGTCCTCAAGACGTTGTGATTGGAAGAAATTTATTTCCTCCTCAATTTGGCGTTTTAAATCTGCCTTGAGTTCTTCCGCACCTGGGCTAAACCCCGGAAACTGCTCTAAAAAAGCAAGCTGTCCCTCCATCTGTTGCAACCGCTCAGTTTTAAAGGGAAGCACTTGGGCGGTATTGTCCTGCTTCTGAGTCAGATTTTGGGATTTTTTCAGTAATGTTGTAATCAGTGCCTCTTCAATGTCAGATTGAAGAACGTTTTTGGAGTTCTTGCAACCAATACCAGCGTGTCGGCAGGCATAGTAACGATACTGATAAGAGGAAGTATACACTCCCTTATGAGTACACCGAGAACCACATTCCCCGCAATAAACTAACCCAATTTGATAAGCATAGGGGCGATATCCTTCTTGACGGTGCGTAGTTCCAAATGCTCCGCCGCACATTTGAATGTTGGCTTGAATGATATGCTGAATTTCTTCAGCTTCCCCATCTCTTAAAAGCCGTTGGTCGGGATGAGTGTTGCGTATAATCTGCCACTGATCACGGGGCTTGCGCCTTCTTTTGCCATCAATAGATTGCTCGTACTTGCTATAGCTAGTATGTCCATCCAGAACAGGATTTTGAAGCCACAGCGAAAAACCGGGTTTACTCCAGTGAAAAACTTTGTCTGTGCCATTAGACTTCGCTTTAGTCTTGCAAATCCCATATTTTTCAAAAATTTTCTTGAGTGCAGGAGTCACACCTTTTACTTGCAGAAAAATTTCAATACAGTCCCTAGCAATTTCAGCTACTGTTCGATGAGGTAAATCGTAGATTGTATTTTCATTTATGGAATTAGAGTAAAAATCTCGATAGTTTTCGGGTCTGTCAGTCAATAAACAGAGAAAAGGAGTTACATCCAAAAAATATTTGCGTTCAATCACAATCAAACCAAACGGGCAAGAACCATTAGCCCAACCTTGTTTTCGTTGGTGTTCTTTACCACGTTTTATCCGCTCTGAAAGTAAATCTACTTCCCATTCAGCTAGTAGACCTAACATATTCAGCATGAGTTTACCTTGTGGTGTACTCAAATCTAATTTTTGGTCAAGAATCACCAAGTTGACATCATATTTCTGAAGGATGTCAACAATTTTTCTCAGGGTAGGTAGAGAGCGTGTTATGCGATCTATTCGAGTAATAATGACTTTCCGAACTTTCCTCGCTTCCACAAGCCGAATTAATTCTTGATACTGAAGACGTTCGTCCTTCTTGCCTTTTTCAACATCACAAAGAATATACTTTGCTCCAGCATCCTTCAATCTAGCAATTTGTTGTTCTAAAGCATTTGTGTTTTCGGCTTGTTCGCGGGAAGAGACACGGGCATAACCAATGTCCAATAGTTCCATCTCTTCCTCAAGATTTAAAGTAGAATTAAGTGATTGACTAGCTAATTCTACCATCTTTTTTGTGCATAATCCATTTGATTTGAGTATGCACAAAAACCGAGGATAAAGATTAGAAAATAACCAAAATTTTCTTTTAATATTGAGGCTGTAAAAATTATTGATTAACCTATGAATGCTTACAAAATTGATAGCTTGAAGACAGAAGTAGCGAATTTGTAATTGAACAGATAACTGTTTAGGGCAAAGTGAGTAGGACATGAGTTTGTTCTCTTTGTCAAAAATTTACTTGACAAGGAATAACAAAATTATTCAAGAAAATACAAATAAATTTGAAGTTGTAAATAAATATTAAGAATAGTACCACCGAATATATCCCAACGGATCAACATCCCCTTGAATAGGTAGAGGTCTGTTTGTAACCTGTTTACCGTTCAATTGCTTTTTATAAGGTTTTCCACTTCGCCAATCAAACTCATCTACAAAAAGTTCTTTACCTTCTTGCATAGCAGTAATGTAGGCTTCTAAATAAGGTTCTAGATGATTATTGTATTTAGAATTTTTGTGCATTTGTGCTTGCATTGCCAATACCCAGTTATTATTCCAAGAGTTTGTTTGTTTTAAATAATCAAGGTATTCTTCTTTCCTCTTACAGTAGCCAGCATTATCAGGTGATGATTCTTTCCAGATTGTTTCTTTGAGTAAATAAATTCTGGTTGAAATATTGTCCCTTTGTATTTGTTTTGTCATCCATTGCCAATCTTTGTTACATGGGTCTAATTGCCATCTAATTAGAAAATACTGTTTGAGTATTTCAATAAAAAGTTCTAAGGGCTGATTGAACGGATAGCTAATTTTATTTTGTCTTGCCCATGTTTTAATAATTCGCTGGCCCCTAACTAAAATTCGGAACAAGGCAATATCTATATTTCTCGTTAGTTTAAGATATTGGATGATGCTTTGTGGTAGCCGGTTATTAATAATACCTCCTTCTTCTAGTGGGTCTTGTATTATTCCCAATAGTTGATGAGCGAAGGTGACTCCTGCTGCTTGCCAATAGTAATGTAATGTTTTGAGCCAATAGCCTTGGTTTTGGTTCTTGGGTATGACAGGAGCATTTAGAGGAATATCACCAATAGCTTTTGCAATCTTGAAAAATTGTTTCCCTTTGTATGTATCAGGAATGTACACAGGGGTATGCGGAATCCATCGGCGCTCAATTCTTAAACGCTCATCGTCTTTTCTTGCGTACTCAAGCCATTCCTGTGTTAACTGTTTGATCAATGGATGCTGTTGCTTTATATCAGAACAGAGGGACAGCAGATATTCTGGAATCAGGATTAGTGGGAGTTCTTGTAATGCTTTGTCGTGACGAATAAATCTCTCTGTTAAGGACTGTAATTCACTATCGCAAAAGTTTTTGTCTGGCCAAGGTAACGGGTAATAATGCTTGAACATGCTTCGTAACCCACAATTTTACCTACCCAGTGTAATTCATCCACAAATTGACTGGTTTTTTATAGTGACGTGTTTAGTAGCAATTCACTAACTATTTTTTCCTTCATCATCTTGCATTAAGGCATTCATATGTGTTTTTTAACGTTATCTGATTAACTATAGCCGTGTGTAATTATTTCAATACTAACTTTTATTTAGAATTTTTAAGTAATATTAAGTAGATGGACATAGACATTGAAAAACTTGAGAGTTTTTTAGGGGGTGCTGTGGCCTGAACTCCTTTAAACTTAGTTAATACCTTACATATAGTGCAAAAATTATAATTGATATTTTTACTTAACATATTTTTACAACTTCATATTGATATATAGATTGGAGATTTTTGAGCTTATTTTGATAAGTGGAATCAATAGTGAATTTGCATATAGATAGCTTGGCAAAATTCAAGATAAGACATTTTGAAGCTAAGTTACTTGAGCATTTCCTATAACTTCTAAAGTTTCAAGAAATTTATTTTTCTATTTAAAAATCATGTATCTGAGAGATATGGGAGATTTAAGAGAATTTCCCTCTACTCAGTAAAAGTGACTATGCCTGTAAAGCCAAAGGAGCTTTTATGTCTTTTTCTTTTTGTAATAAGCATGTTCTTGCACAAAGGCTTGGGTACAGTGTTCACACTTTAAAAGCGATCCGGCAACGTGGTGATTGGCTCGAAGGAATTCATTACGTTCGAGAGAATTCCCGAACAATTCGCTACAATTTAGAGCTTTGCCTTAATTGGCTGGCAAATAAGCACAATCCAGACGCACACACGCAAGAAATTGCACGCTATTTGGCAAGTTTAGAAATCTCAATTCAAAGGTAGTCTCAATACTCTTTGATTAATTTTTTTCAGACTCACTACAAGAATAGGACTTGCAATGGATGAAATCAATAAAGAAGCGATTACTGCTACTAACAGCGATCGCCAAAGTAAAAACAAATTTTCTGTTCACAATTCTAACAGCATTAACACAATAACGCCTCAGCAACTTCTTCAGGATTTGAAATTGATACCTAAAGATTGGGCGCTGGTTCCCGTGGGTAATAATAAAGCTCCATTGGCTAATAACTGGCAAAATACTCCTCTGAAATTACAGGACTTTGAAGCAGCAGTAGAAACTGGAATCTTCAAACACCTGACAGTAAAAACATATGACGGCAACATCATTAATCCACCTGGAAACAGGTGGAGTGCAGTTGGCGTTCTTTGCGGAACTTCATCAAACGGGTTACTGTTTGTTGACCATGATGGGGCAAGTTGTGACGACCTAATTCAAAAACTTTCAGAACAGTCTCTTGAAACGGCATTACCTAAAACCGTTACCCTAACCTCAGGTAGAGAAGGACGTTATCAGGCTATTTATCGAGTACCTGAAAAGTATTGGGGAGCGATCGCTACCAAAAAAATCAAAACAGATATTAAAGGAGAAGATGGTAAACCCGAACAACTAGAGTTTCGTTGGGATGGTTGCCAATCTGTTGTTGCCGGATGTCACCCTGTTACAGGAGCTTATCAATGGTTGCCCGGTCGGTCTCCTGCGGAATGTGATATCGCAGAAGCTCCTTTATGGATGATTGAGCAAATGCTGAAGAATAAACCTCCGCATCAACTCACTCAGTTAAAATCCAAAACCTTGGGTAGTGTACAAACATGGACTGACAAGGATTGGGCTTTGTCATTCCTTGGTGCCATTCCTCCAACAGAAGACTACGATACCTGGCTTAAAGTTGGAATGGCTCTACACTCTGTTAGTCAAGAATTGTTACCTGAATGGGACAATTGGAGTCTAGGTGCTACGAACTATGAGGTAAATGCCTGTGCAAAACATTGGGAATCTTTTGAATCTGGTAATGGTATTGGAATAGGCACATTGGGATCATTCGCTCGACAGAATAGTTGGCAATCTCCATTTGGTATTAAACGAAGTAATAACAAAGATAATCTACAGTCTTTATCACCATGCTTTGAAGAATCAGAAGACACAGAGGAACTAGCGCAAGAGGTTCAAAGCCTTCTTGAACTAACTAAAAAATCTGCACCTGTTCAGTCATTACTTTCTTCCCGCCTAACTGATCCATTAACGTGCCTAGCCAAACAATTCAATGTTCCGATTGAAACTTTTATTGGGGTTTTATTACCTGTTGCAGCTTCTTTATTAAAGGTTAGTACTTGTATCGAAATTGATTCTGCTACAAACTTCTACCCACCTGCAATTCTGTGGATGGGTTTGGTTGGTGAAACAGGGGCGACAAAATCACCGATTCTCAATAGCATACTGAATCCGCTTGAGAAATTGCAGGCAGATGCTGAAGACGCTTATCAACGTGATTCAGCACAATATAGACAGGAATTAGCTCAATGGCAGAAACTTTCCAAAGATAAGAGAGGGGATATGCCTACTGAACCAATTCCGCAAGAATATTACCTTCAAGATATAACTTCAGAGGCGATTGCTGATTGCCTGAGCAAGCAACCAAATCGAGGAGTTATTGTTGCAGTCGATGAATTAGCAGGATTATTTGCTGGGTTCAATCAGTATCGTCCCCAAGGCAAAGGTAATGATCGCCAAAAATGGCTATCTGCTTATGATGGTAAACCCATCAAAATTAACCGCAAAACTGTCCCTAGAGTGTTGATATCTCGTACATCTGTAAGTGTAGTAGGAACAATCCAACCCTGTGTTTTGCGAAGGCATATGGGCAACTTGGAGGAAGACGACGGGTTTTGGCCTAGATATATGTGGATTCAGTTACCATTAACAGAAATGCCACCACCTGGTAATGAAACAAGCCATAACCTCTCTTTAGTGCTTCAAAATCTTTACAAGAACTTAGAAAACTTGTCGCCTAAGACTTACCAACTAAATCAAAATGGGCAACAAGTTTGGAAAAAATGGCATTGTTGGTGTGAAAAGCAGAAAGTTTCTGAACCAAATTCTGCATTGAGAGCTATTTATCCAAAAGCAAAAGAAAGGGCAGCTAGAATTGCTCTTATCGTCCATTGTGTGAATGCTGCTGTTGATAATCGCATACCGGAAACTATCGTACCAAACGAAACATTAGAGGCAGCGATCGCATTTACAAACTGGTTGATTGGTCAAACTCGCCTGATCTATGCTGACTCTGGCATAACAATTAATCGAGATTCATCAACAATTACCCGATTTGTAGAACGGTTTAGGGGAGAGAGTTGGATTGCGGCAAGGCAAGTTACTCACTGGTCATCAAGCCGCGAAAAACTAACTGCTGATGCAGCTAGAGCATTCATGAAACAGGTTGTCGATTTGGGTCATGCAATTGATAATCAACAGTCTGGTAGAGCTTACAAAATCCTAATTAAAGATGACCCTGGTAATACTGGTAACAATGTACCTTAACTACTTTTTGCAATAGACTTTGAAGCTCGTCATAAAAGTGGTAACAAACTGGTAACGAACAGGGATAAAAGGCTTAAATGCCTTAATAGAAACACATCTGATGATGGTAACAATGCTCATCAATGAGATTTAGCAATAAGGAGTATTCTGTTACCTTCGATTTCTCTAGTTTCAACCTAACTGATATCCAAGAGTACAGCGAGTATAGGCAAAGGTTGTTACCCAATAGTTACCGAATTTGTTACCGCCCTAGAATATTCTCTGCCAAATAACACACGATATTTTGTTACCAAGTTACCAACTTTTTAATTTTTACGTAAGTGGTTGTTGGGTTCGTTATCGTGTTCAAATTTAAGCTCATAGTCTGAAAGGTCTGCTTTTTACCTATTCAAAAATTTAATAATTACTACGAACCTTGCCGAAAAATCGATTTTGCGAATTCAAGTAGTTAATTCCCTTCAAGATATTAGTGGCAATTGTCTTAATTATTTTATCTGTAGGTAATTTAACTATCGCGTGTCATTAAAAGTCGTACTTCACCAGTAGGAGAACTTTTTATGAACACTGTTTTGTAAATCAGTAAAGTGTCACTAACCACAGGAGTTGAGGTGTAATGACTATTCGTGAGGATTTGAGAAAAGCTATGCTAGATTATGCCCATAGAAAGGGGCTTACACCTTTAGTACAACCTGAAGAATTTTGCCATTTGACACTAGAACATGATCAACCAATGCCCGAAAAAACTTTTGTTTCTGAACGGTATCCTGTTCAGCCCAAAAATCATGACGTGAAGCGACTAGCTTAAGTAATTCCTGGTTATTGAGATTTATTTGGTCTTGACTTTGGGTTTGTTGTTGTAACTGTTCAATTTGATTTCGTAATTTACGCATAGCTTCAGAAATGGCAGGGTTCACATTTCGTCTAGTATTAGTCAATGCTTCTAAATCCGCTAGCTGTATTCGTAAATCCTGCAATTCTGGTGACTCCTCCACAAAACCTACATTTGCAAACAGAGCAATTTCATCCGCTCTGCTTATTAAGGCTTCAATTACGGCATTTTCTAGTTTTTCTATTTTCACACTATGCTTACGCTCACATCGCCCTAAGCGAGTTCGCGCACAGACAAAATATTTAATTACTCCTTTAGAACCAGTAGCTACTACACAGCCGCCACCACACTCACATTTCACTAATCCAGTAAGAGGATATACCCCTCGACGATGCCCAAAACCCCCAACTTTACGGTTAAATTCTAAAATATCTTTAATTGTTTGTGCTTCTTCTCGGCTTATTAAGGCTTCATGGGTATTGGGATGAATCTCTGGATTCTTAGACTTAGGGTAATATACTAAATCACCTTGCAGTACAGGACTAGTAAGCCATCGTTTGAATGCGGTTTGCCAAAACTCTGAGTAACCATAACGATTTTGAAAGTATCGGCATCCCTCATTTAGAGATTTTTTCGTAATATAGTGTTCAATCAAATCCCTTGCCATACCTGCTTTAGAATACTCCTTTTTATCAGCTAGCAAACAGAGAAATGGTTCACGATTTGGATAGAGTCGATAGTCCCTCACTATGTACCCAAATGGTGCATGTGAGGCACGTTTCTCCTTTCGGAAATGCTCTTTACCTCGTCGAATACGTTCTGAAAGGCGATCGCTTTCCATTTCGGCAACGGCACCCAGCATATTGACATGAAACTTTCCAGCGGCCGTGGACAGATCGAGATTGTCATCCAACGCTAATAGTACACATTCTGATTCCTGAAACTCATTCAAAACTTTACGCAATGTAGGCAGCGAACGAGATAACCTATCAAGACGAGTGATAATAACTTGCTTCACTAATCCACCTCGAACCCACTGCATGAGTTTCTGAAAATTAGAACGTTGGTCTTCTTTGCCTTCACGTCCAGATTCAGTATCAGTTAATACTATCTCTGCCCCTGCTGCCTTAAGACGAGCTATTTGCTGATCTAATGCTGCCGAATTTTCTGCCTGTTCTCTAGACGAAACACGGGCATAGGCAACTACTTCGGGAATTTTAGCAATTTTGTCCTGACTGTTCACAAGCACCAATACTCACCCAACTGCTAGATAGTTTACCATCTAGCTCGCTATACCACTCTTTTTTCCAAATGGGGGCGTTATGTTTCAGGGTATCAATTGCATAACGACAAGCTTCAAATGCCTCACTACGATGGGGACAACCAATAGCTACTAAAACGCTGATTTGTCCTACCTGCAAACGTCCAATACGATGATGAATTACTACCCGATTGGCAGCAGGCCAAGCCGAGCGGATGTCTGCTGCTATTTGATAAAATACACGCAACGCCATTGGTTCATAAGCTTGATATTCTAAGGCAACTACGGGTTTTCCGTCAGTTTGATTGCGAACCATTCCACTCATTACTACTACCGCACCGTTAGCAGAGTCATCGGCTAGAGCGTAAATTTCTTCTAGAGATAAAGGTGCGAAAGTGATAGCAAAACTATCTTCAATTTTGGGTTTAATTGCAACAATGGGTGTAGATGGCAGCACTGATTCCATAGTCATAAAATATCAATTGAATATATAATTATTTATTACTATTACTAATTAGCAACTATCCAAATCTACAAATAATATAAGCCGAGCAACAAGAATTAATTCTTATGCTGGACTGCATTAATTGTTTTTAATAGTTGGTTAGCAGTGTATGGCTTCGATAAAAATGCTTGGATACCCATATTATAAGCTGCGTTGACTTTATCATGAGCAGCCAAGCCACTAACAGCAATTATTTTTACAAGAGGATTAATTTTTTGCAATGTCCGAATAGTTGTTAAGCCATCCATAGAGGGCATTACCATATCCGTCAACACCAAAGATATTTCGTCTCGGCGTTCTGCATATAAGGCGATCGCCTCAATTCCATCACTAGCTGTAATTGCTTTATAATTATAGGACTCTAGAGATGTTTTCGTAATATCTCTAATAGCAGCTTCATCATCAACAACTAAGATTAACTCTCCATTTCCTGGAGGTAATTCTAGCTCTGCTTCTTCTAAAAGCTCTTTGGTATCCTGAGCAGGTAGATACACTTTAAACTGGCTGCCTTCCCCCTCTTCTGTATATACATTAATAAAACGGCGTTGCTGAATAAGGGGATGAATTGATTTAGCTAGGTACAATTTGATACTTC